>JAZNAB010000124.1:0-8743 GCA_045586285.1 Candidatus Flemingiibacterium sp.
CATTGCCTCTGCCTGAGCCTCAACAAGAGTTGCTCCCGCCATAGTTGGATCACGAAGTATACTGCGCCTTTGAATTTTTTGAATTGCTTCCATATCCTCGGGTGGAAGTGTTACAGAACCAAATGCAACACTCTTTACTTTGAGTCCTCTTGTTTTACCCCATTTTGAAGACAACGTTTCATTTATTGCATTTTCAACATCTGTAGTATGTGCCATCAATGTACTTGGCATCACCTCAAGCGCCGCAACCTTTGCAAGAGCAGGCTGAAGTGCCGAGATGAATTCAGTCTTTAACTGACCGTCAATTTGATCCCTTGTGAACTCTCTTTCAACATTTGCACAAACATTGGTATAAAAAAGCATTGGGTCTGAAATCACATAGGAATAAACGCCCGAGCATCTTAACGACACCTCATAGTTAAAACCTATTTTCTTATCTGTAATTGCAAAAGGTATTGGATTAGGTGTTCCAAATTTATTATCAAATATTTCCTTTGTATTGAAATAATAAACTCTCTGGTCTTTTCCGGTATCTGCACCATAGGTAAAACGCTTACCAATAGTTTTAAAGGTTTCTAAAATACTGTCGCCAAGGCTTCCCGTAAAAATTGAAGATTCTGTTGAACGGTCAAATTTGTATTCTCCGGGTTCTGCACAAAGCTCAACTACCTTTCCCTGTTCAACAATAATCATACATTGTCCGTCTGCAACCGCAATACCTGAACCATCGGAAATTATATTATCACTGCCCTTTGTGTTAGAGCTGCGCCCTGATGTTTGCTTAATCCCCTTTGTCATAAGAACATCAGATGAAAGAGCATCACAATAAAAGAATTCTTTCCACTGGTCAGCAAGTACCCCACCAACAGCTCCTATAGCCGCTTTAATAAGTCCCATATTATCTCCATTCCGCCCTCTTTTACAGAGAAGACTATATTATTACTTTTGTTTTATTTGCTTTATCCTATCAAATCAGAATATTACTTTCGATTAGCATTTTCATCAAATTTTTTCTAAGTGCCAATAAGTTAAAAACAACGCCTATATTATAAAAGAACCTCACTGTTAGTACCGTAGAAAATATCATCTCTGTTAGCCATAAACTCACAAAACTCCTCAATGACGTGCCAATTTTCATCGCCCTCAAACTCATTACTATGTCCCCAAACAGTAAAAAGCTTTGGAGTGTCCGTCTTCATTTCCACAAACTCACGAGCAAGGTCCATTAATCTTGGAGAATTATGGTGGCAGGTCGGATTAAAAACCAAAAGATTTTCGGGTAAATCAAAATTATAGGTATTATTTACTGTACGGCTGTATTTAACTCCACATTCACAAAGCACATCTCGAACAGTATCGTTGAATGTACCACAAGGATATGCCATTCCAACAGCTTTTCTTCCAAGAAAAGTTTCAATACTCAACTGGTCAGCAACAATCTCAAGTCGGCACAGCTCCCTTGGAAGCTCATCAAGATGAGGGTGAGTATATGAGTGAAGTGCCACCTCGTGATTCTTATATACAAGCTGCATATCCTCTATAGAAAGTCTCGTAATCACAGCATTTTTATATTTCCAAGGCTTATTAGCAAGTCTTTCTCTTGTTCTTAATGTTGAACCGTTGATATTAAATGTACATTTCATACCATACTTATCAAATATTTCAGCTAGACGAGCATCATAATTAATACCGTCATCGTAACTGAAAGTAAGAGCTTTATTCTTGCCGTTCCACATAATAACCTCACTTTAAAAAAAGCACTTTTATATAGTTAAATTATATCATTAATACTTTATTTTGTCAAGTAAAACAGCCATAAGCCATTTTTTATCTGCAAACAGCTTTAACAAATTTGTGAAAAGTGACGAATTTCAACAAAATGCTGATAATTACTTGCATTTTATACTTGCTTGATGTATAATTAATATGATTTGTGTTCTTTTATGAACAAATATTTTTTTTAGGATAGGATTATTCAAAATGGAAGCTTTGTATCAAAATTTTGCTAACTTTACTTGGCAACAAGCGGTTATGTGGCTTATTGGCGGATTGCTTATTTTCCTTGCTATCAAAAAGGAAATGGAGCCAACTCTCCTCTTACCAATGGGCTTCGGCGCAATTATGGTTAATATCCCTATGTCCGGCGCTATAACACAGCAAATAACAAATGCAGTCGGTGAGATAGTTGAAGAGCACGGTGCTCTTTCCGTGCTTTATGAAGCGGGTATCGCAAATGAGCTGTTCCCTCTTATATTGTTCATCGGTATCGGTGCAATGATTGACTTTGGTCCGATTTTGTCAAATCCCAAGCTTATGATTTTCGGTGCGGCAGCGCAGTTTGGTATTTTCTTTACTCTCTGCCTTGCTTCAATATTTTTCCCAATCGAAGATGCTGCTTCAATCGGTATAATCGGTGCTGCTGACGGCCCTACTGCCATTGTTGTTGCAATGAAGCTTAACTCTAAGTTCGTTGGTCCTATTATGGTTGCTGCGTACTCATATATGGCTCTTGTTCCGATTATTCAGCCGCCTGTAATTAAACTTTTGACAACCAAGCAAGAACGTCTTATAAGAATGCCTTACAAACCTGCAAACGTTTCAAAAACAACACGTATTCTCTTCCCAATTGTTATTACAATCCTCGCAGGTATTGTTGCACCATCTTCTGTTTCACTTGTAGGCTTTTTAATGTTCGGTAACTTAATCAGAGAGTGCGGCGTACTTGATTCTCTTTCAGAAACAGCACAAAAGGTACTGGCAAATCTTGTAACAATTTTCCTTGGTATTACAATCGCCTCACAAATGCAGGCAGAACAGTTCCTACAGCCGCAAACACTTTTAATTCTCGGGCTTGGACTTTTTGCTTTTGTATTTGATACAGCCGGTGGCGTAATCTTTGCTAAAGTATTAAACCTTTTCTTGAAAGAAAAAATCAATCCTATGATTGGCGCTGCAGGTATTTCCGCATTCCCTATGTCAGGAAGAATTGTTCACAAAATGGGACTTAAAGAAGACCCTCAAAACTTCCTTCTTATGCAGTCAATCGGTGTAAACGTATCGGGACAGATTGCATCTGTAATTGCTGGCGGTCTGATTCTCAACTTCTTTATGTAACATAAGAAAGTATAAAGAAAGGTATGGTTTTATAAAATGGGATTATTTTTAAGCTTAACTAACTCTGCTAATTTTGAAATAACATTTGAACCTCAGAATTTTGTTACCAATCTAACATATATGGGCACAGGTATGCTTGGCATATTCATTGTTATCGGTGCTATTTGGCTTGTAACATTAGCCCTTAACAAACTCTTTTCTTCAAAATAAAAGCAAGATTATTTCAATATAGTATAAATTAAGGACTGCCCGAATGGGCAGTCCTGTTTTTGTGGTTTCGGCTAAGCCTTTACTTGATTTTGATTATTGATTTATTCCAAGCGGCAGGAGCTTTGTATCCAAGAAGGTTAACCATTGTAGCTGCAACATTTGAAAGTCCAAATGAGCCGTCATCTAAAAGCACATCATACTTATCATTTGTAAAGTTGTCATAAATATAGCAAGGTACAGGATTTAGAGTATGACTTGTCTTGGCTTTAAGTGAACCGTCTTTATTCTTCTTAGGTGCTCCGGTCTTTTTGTCAACCTCGCACATTTCGTCAGCATTTCCGTGGTCAGCAGTAATAAGTGCTGCGCCGTTAAGTTTATCAATAACTGCTAAAATTCTTGCAAGTTGAAGATCAAGCGCTTCAACGCTGATTTCTGTAGCAAGAAAGCTTCCGGTGTGACCTACCATATCGCCATTTGGGAAATTAACTCTTAAATACTTATATTTACCCGACTCAAGACACTCTATCAACTTATCTGTAATTTCCGCACATTTCATCCAAGGACGCTGTTCAAATGGCACAACGTCTGATGGAATTTCAATGTATGTTTCAAGCTCCTCGTTAAACTTGCCGGACTTATTTCCGTTCCAGAAGTAAGTTACGTGGCCGTATTTTTGTGTTTCGGAAATTGCAAGCTGAGAAACACCAGTATTTGCAAGATATTCGCCCATAGTTTCAGTAATTTCAGGGGGAGAAACAAGATACTTTGACGGAATATGAAGATCTCC
The DNA here is from genome assembly GCA_045586285.1 of Candidatus Flemingiibacterium sp. Taxonomy (GTDB): domain Bacteria; phylum Bacillota; class Clostridia; order Oscillospirales; family CAG-272; genus Flemingiibacterium. The sequence continues at coordinate 4,112 of JAZNAB010000124.1, forward strand.
GTCGTACTCAAGCATACCTGCAAAAACAACCTTAGGGTATCTTACTCTATCAAATTTATCAAGGTTTTCGTCATCAAATGCCTTTGAAATTTCTATTGAACGGTCTCCTCTAAAGTTAAAGAAAATTACGCTGTCGCCATCATTTATTGTTCCGACTGCTTTGCCATTTTCAGCAATAACAAAAGGCGGGAGATCCTGGTCGATCACTTTTAATTCCTCACGGTAGGTCTTAACAGCTTCACTTGCAGAAGCAAATTGTCTGCCCTCACCAAGAACGTGAGTCTTCCAGCCAAGCTCAACCATTGCCCAGTTAGCCTCGTATCTATCCATTGTGATTTGCATACGTCCGCCGCCGGATGCAATTTTAATATCAAAATCAGCACTTCTGAGTTCTGAAATAAAAGCTTCAAAAGGATCAATATATTCAAGTGCAGATGTTTCTCCAACGTCACGTCCGTCAATCAAAATATGAATTCTAACTTTAGAAATTCCCTCCGCTTTAGCTTGTACTAGCATTGCTTTTAAATGATCAATGTGGGAGTGTACATTACCGTCAGAAAAAAGTCCGAGAAAATGGAGAGTAGATGTGTTGTCTTTTACGTTGGCAACAAGGCTTTTCCATGTGTCAGAAGCAAACATCTTTCCTGATTCTATAGACTGAGAAACAAGCTTTGCGCCTTGTGCAAAAACCTGTCCTGCACCAAGCGCATTGTGTCCAACCTCGGAGTTACCCATATCATCATCTGAAGGAAGACCGACAGCAGTCCCGTGTGCTTTGAGCTTTACCATAGGATAATTCTTTTCAAGCATATCAAGTGTAGGTGTGTGCGCCGCTGCAACTGCATTTCCTTCCCCATTCGGTGCTATTCCGATACCGTCCATTACAATAGTAACAACAGGCCCTTGTACACCGTCAAATCCATTAATTTTTTCAAGTATCTTTGCCATAAATAAAACTGCCTCCAATAATATAAAATAATTCACTTTTAATTATACACCAAAATTATGAATAATCAAAGAATTTTTAAAAATAATCCTACACTTTTTGGAATTATTTCTTTTTTATTGATAAATGTGTAGTTATAATTGTTTTTGGAAAGAATTATACTGATTTATTATATACAATATTCGAATTATCGTTAAACATTTTATTAAACTTGTATTAAAATTTATATAAGTATATTGACAAATTATATTTTAAGTGATACAATAAAAACATAAAAGAAATTAAAAGGCGGTAAAGTAAATGAAAAAAACCTTATATAGCTTGATGCTTTCCGATGATGTAGTTCGTGAAATAGATATTCTTGCACATCAGCTTGGAACTAATCGTTCTAATTTAGTTAATAGAATTCTTGCGGAACACGTTTCACTTCAAACACCTGAGGTACAGATTAACAGCATATTCAGCACTCTCAGCGAGCTTATAGCTCCCTCACGTGACCTGGTTTCCTTTTATGAGCCCAACACCTATACAATGTCATTAAAATCCTGTCTTGAGTACAAGTATCGCCCAACTGTAAGATATGAGGTGGAACTGTATGAGATTGCAAACAAAGATGAAATCGGTGAAATTTCCGTAATATTCAGAACTCAGTCGGCAACACTTCTTGAAGCTATGACAATATTCTTCAGATTATGGAAAACTATTGAAGACAAGTACCTATCCCCTTATGTAAGTCATAAATATGCACTATATGAAGGTAAATTCACAAGAAGTATAAATATCGGCAAGAACCTATCTTCAAGTGAGCTTGCCAATGCTATTTCAGACTATATTCAGCTTTTTGACAGTCTGATGAAAAAATTCATAAGCGGAGCTGCAGCCTCTGATGACATCTCACGGGAATACATTTCGTTTATCAACAAAAAAGGTATTATTATCTAATTAACAGAAAGGATAAAAAATGAACTCACAAAAACTAACTCAAAAATCTATAGATGCAATTAATTCCGCTCAAAATATTGCAAGAGAAAGCAGCAATCAAGCGCTTACTGCAGAACACCTTCTCTATGCCCTTCTTGACAGTGACGGCGGACTTATCGGCTCTATCTTCTCTAAAATAGGTGCTGACTGTGATGCAATACTTTCAGAGCTTGACACGATGATTTCTGCACTCCCAAAGGTTTCGGGCGGTGATATTTATCCCTCACGGGAATTGACAAGTATTTTTAGCTATGCAGAAAAAATTGCCCGCCAGTATAATGACGAGTTTATTTCTGTTGAGCATTTAATGCTTGGTATTTTTGCCGAGGGAACAAAAAAGTTAAAAAATATGCTTGAGCGTCACAATATTACAAAGGATAATTTTATAAAAGAATTAAACCAAGTAAAAAAAGCCCCAATAACAAGCGATAATCCCGAGGACACATATGATGCTCTTTCCAAATACGGAACAGACCTTGTTGAAAGAGCAAGAAGTCAAAAACTTGACCCTGTAATTGGAAGAGATAGCGAAATACGAAGCGTAATTCGAATACTTTCAAGAAAAACTAAAAATAACCCTGTGCTTATCGGTGAGCCTGGAGTTGGTAAAACTGCAATTGCAGAAGGCCTCGCTCAGCGTATAGTTCGTGGCGACGTCCCCGACGGACTTCGTGATAAAACTATATTTTCACTTGATATGGGCGCACTCATAGCAGGAGCTAAATATCGTGGTGAATTTGAAGAGCGGCTTAAAGCTGTGTTGACTGAAATAAAGGATTCTGACGGCCACATAATTCTGTTCATTGATGAGCTGCACACAATTGTAGGTGCAGGAAAAACCGAAGGTTCAATGGATGCGGGTAATCTCCTTAAGCCGATGCTTGCAAGAGGTGAACTTCACTGTATCGGAGCAACAACCCTTGATGAATACCGAAAGTATATAGAAAAAGATGCGGCACTTGAGAGAAGATTTCAGCCGGTTTTGGTAGATGAGCCAAATGTCGCCGACACAATCTCCATTTTGAGAGGATTAAAAGAGCGCTATGAAATTTTCCACGGTGTAAGGATTCACGATAATGCGATCGTCGCTGCTTCTACCCTGTCAAACAGATATATAACAGATAGATTTTTGCCCGACAAGGCAATTGACCTTGTTGATGAAGCGTGTGCTATGCTTCGTACAGAAATGGATTCTATGCCCTCAGAAATCGATGATATTCGCCGACGCATTATGCAGCTTGAAATTGAGGAAATGGCACTTAAAAAGGAAGACGACAAATTAAGCCGTGAACGGCTTGAAAAGCTTAGTGCCGAACTTGCATTTGAAAAAGATAAATTCAACGAGCTTAAATCCCGTTGGGACGCTGAAAAAAGCAGCGTTGACGAAGTTAAAAAGCTTAAAGCAAGGCTTGAACAAATCACGGGTGAAATAGAAACAGCTCAGCATAATCTTGAATACGAAAAAGCGGCAAAGCTAAAATACTCCGACCTACCTGAAATAAAGAAGCAGCTTGAAGAAGCACAGGCAAAAACCGATACCAAATCTGAAAATACCCTTATTCACGATACTGTAACAGAAGAAGAAATTGCAGAAATTGTTGCGAAGTGGACAGGTATACCGGTATCAAAGCTTGTTTCGGGAGAACGTGAAAAACTTCTGTCACTTGATAATGTAATTCACAAAAGAGTAATAGGTCAAAATGAAGCTGTTAGGCTTGTTACAGAAGCAATTCAAAGAAGCCGTGCCGGTATTTCCGATCCAAACCGTCCGATCGGAAGCTTTATGTTCCTCGGTCCAACCGGTGTCGGCAAAACAGAACTCGCTAAATCCCTTGCGGAATGCTTATTTGATGATGAACACAATATTGTTCGCATTGATATGACTGAATATATGGAAAAGTTCAGCGTATCAAGACTTATTGGAGCACCTCCCGGTTATGTTGGATATGATGAGGGCGGTCAGCTTACAGAGGCAGTCAGAAGAAAACCTTATTCTGTTGTTCTTTTCGACGAAATCGAAAAAGCACACCCCGATGTTTTCAATATACTACTTCAAATTCTTGATGATGGCAGAGTAACCGATAGCCAAGGACGTACCGTTGATTTTAAGAACACCATTATAATTCTTACTTCAAATATCGGCAGTATGCATTTGCTTGACGGGATCTCAGATAACGGTGAAATAACCAAAGAAGCTAAAGACGGTGTTATGAATGAGCTTAAAGCATCATTCCGACCGGAATTTTTAAATCGTCTTGATGAAATTATAATGTTCAAGCCGCTTACTAAAGAATCGCTTATCGGTATTTGTGATAATCTCCTTGCCTCTCTTCAAAAAAGATTGGCAGATCGTTCACTCACTCTTAAAGTTACCGACAAAGCAAAAGAGGAAATTGTATCTTCCGGATATAATCAAATCTACGGTGCTCGGCCATTAAAAAGGTATTTACAAGCGACTGTTGAAACCTTACTTGCCAAGGAAATTTTAAAGGGTGAAATTACAAGCGGAAGCGTACTTGAAATTGACATAAAAGATGGAGAGCTTGTTTGTAATGTAAAATAAAAAAAGAGTGTTGCGCAAATCGCAGATGTCCTTAACGAAGAAATACCGCAAACCGAATAGGATCAAAAGAATTTCCGACCATTTGATGGTCGGAAATTCTTTATCGATTTCGCTTAATCATATCAGAAAAGGCATTCAAAAA
>JAZNAB010000125.1:0-7763 GCA_045586285.1 Candidatus Flemingiibacterium sp.
TATCAAGAATGTACAGAGGCAGGATTAAAATTTCTTATTCAAACTCTAAAAATACTGATGCATCTGTTGGTACTTTTAATAACTATATGATAAATTATTTTCACATTAATATGGTATTAAAAAAATAGTCTTTTCTTAATAAAAAAGTTTCGGCCGACGCCGAAACTTTTTTTCGTTTTAGTAGAATTTATTAGGAAGTAAATCTATGATTTATCTTAACTTATAATATCGGAAAGGTTATCTTTGATTTTACTTGCAATATCAGGTTTGTTCATCGAATATATGTGGACGTTTTTAATTCCGTTAGCAAATAGGTCAATAATCTGATCAGTTGCATATGCAATTCCTGCTTGCTTCATAGCTTCTGGAGAGCTTCCAAACTTATCAACAAGGCTTTTGAAGCGTTGGGGCATAAATGAACCTGAAAGCTTGATTGCACGTTCAATTTGTTTTGCATTAGTAATTGGCATTATACCGGGAATAATCGGAACAACAATTCCAGCTTCACGAATTTTATATAAAAAATTATAGAGCAGGTTATTGTCGAAAAACATCTGTGTTGTCAAGAATGAACAGCCAGCATCAACTTTTTCTTTAAGATACTTTATATCCTCGGCTTGATTCTGGCTTTCAGTATGTATTTCAGGATAACAAGCTCCGCCAATGCAAAAATCCGCACCGCTGTTTTTTATATCGTGAATTAAATCTATTGCGTGGCGATAGTCCCATTTGCTTCTGTCAGCATTTTCAAGCTCTGGGGGAACATCTCCACGAAGTGCCATTACATTTTCGATTCCTGCTTCAATCATATCATTTATTCTTGCTTTAACCGTTTCTTTAGTTGAAGAAACACAGGTAAGGTGTGCAAGAGTGGGTACTTGATAACTTTTCTTTATGTTTTTTGCAATCTCAAGTGTGTATTTACTTGTGCCCCCACCTGCTCCATATGTTACACTCATAAATGACGGGCGTAATTTAGCAATTTCTTCAGTTGCCTCTTTTACACTATCAAATAAAGTATCAGTTTTTGGCGGAAAAACTTCAAAAGAAAGGGAAATCTTATCTTTTTCAAAAAGCTCTGATAATTTCATTTTAATCTCCAAGTTAAATTATAGTTTATGATACTATTGTAGCATACTAAAGCCCGAAATTCAATAGTAAATTTGAATTTCGGGCTGAATTTTAGGTTTTTATTCCTGCGTATTGGTTTTGATATAAGCTGTAATACTTATTTTTCTTTGCAAGTAATTCTTCGTGGCTTCCCACTTCAACCACAGTTCCACCGTCAAGAACTACGATTTTGTCTGCATCTCGTATAGTAGATAAACGATGGGCTATTATAAGAGAGGTCCTGTTTTTCATTAGCGCTATCATTGCAGATTGGATATTCATTTCTGTTCTGGTGTCAACGCTTGAAGTTGCCTCATCAAGAATAAGTATTTTCGGATTTACAAGTACAGCTCTTGCAATTGACAATAGCTGTCTTTGACCTTGAGATAGGTCAGCTCCGGATCCTTGAAGAAGTGTATCATATCCGTTTGGAAGTCTTTCTATAAACTCGTTTGCGTTGGCGGTTTTGGCTGCTTTTTTAACTTCATTAATGTCAGCATCGAGCTTTCCGTAGCGTATATTGGAAGCGATTGTCCCCGAGAATAAATGGGTATCTTGAAGTACAATTGCAATAGCCCCTCTCAGCGTTTCCTTTTTGATGTCTGTAATATTTACTCTGTCAATGGTGATTTCACCGCTATCAATTTCGTAGAAACGTGTGAGTAGATTTACAACAGTCGTTTTTCCCGATCCTGTAGCTCCGACTATAGCTATTTTCTCGCCTTGTTTTACTTCCAAATTAAATCCTTTTAATACAGGCTCACCTTCTTTGTAAGAAAAGAAGATATTATTAAACTTAATATTGCCCCTGATTTCATCAACTGTAATTGAACTTTTACCGTTGTTTACTTCAGGTTCAGATTCAATAATGTCGAAAACTCGTTCAGCTCCGGCAATTGCGGTCAAAATCTGTGCATATTGATTTGCAAGTTCGTTTATTGGTCTTGTAAACTGCTTTGAATACTGTAGAACGGCTTGTATGGCCTCTATTCCAATTAATCCATTGAGAGATAAATAACCTCCAAAGGCTGCTACAATAAGATATCCGAGGTTGCCGATCATATTCATACAAGGGCCCATAACACCGCCCCATATGTTTGCTTTAATTCCTACTTTGCGGTAATTTTCAGCAATTTTAGAAAATTCGTCAAGGGACGCTTTTTCTTTACTGTATGCTAAAACTGTTTTGTATCCTGTAACAGTTTCCTCTATATGACCGTTCATTTGACCAAGCAACTTTTGCTGTTCTACAAAGTATTTTCTCATAAATTTTGAAAGCTTAGTTGAAACAAGAAGTGTCAGAGGAATTGTAATCATAGCAACAAGACTTAGCTGCCAACTATACATAAGCATTAAAACAAGAGAACCTATAAGTGTTATTATACCCGAAAATACCGATGCAATTGACTGTGAAATTGAATTGGAAATATTTTCAACATCATTGGTCATTCGGCTCATTATATCGCCGTGACTGTGATTATCTGTGTATTTAATCGGTAATTTTGAGATATGAGAAAACAAGTCGTTACGCATAGTATATACCGTGTGCTGAGAAAGCTTTGCCGCAGCAAGACCTTGCAAATAGCTGAGAATTGATGAGGCTAGATATACTACCGCCATAATTGATACAACAAGTATAAGTCTATCAAAATCAACGTGCATTCCTTCACGTTCGATAGTGATGGCTTTAATTGCTTCTGCCTGAAGGGCAGGGCCTGCAAGCGTTAATGCAGCCGTCAATGTTACAATGAATAAAAGAAGTAAAATCAGATATTTGCTTTTTCCAATGTAGTGAAGAAGTTTTTTAAAGGTCTTCTTGAGATTTTTTGGCTTTTCACGAACCATAGGCCCTCCGGGACCGCCCCTTCTGAGCCCCATATTTACTATAGGTCTGTTTTCGTTTCTGTTAGCTTGACTTTGTCTGTTATCAGCCATTTATATCGCCTCCTTCGCTGCTTTTTATCTGGGAAGCGTAAATATCACGATAAGCTTCACAGCTTTGCATTAGCTCGTCGTGAGGAGCACAAGCAATTACTGTATTGTTTTCAATAACTGCAATCTTATCACAGTTTCTTATACTTGCTATACGCTGTGCAATCATTATTATAGTTGTATCAGTAATATTCTCTTTGAGTGCTTTATGTAACCTTGATTCTGTTCCAAGGTCAAGGGCTGAAGTTGAGTCGTCAAAAATCAGAATTTCCGGACGGCGTAAAATTGCCCTTGCTATCGCTATTCGTTGTTTTTGACCGCCTGAAAGAGAATTACCTTTTTCAGCAATAATAGTGTTATATCCATCAGCAAATGATTCTATAAAATCATCTGCCTGAGCAATTTTTGCGGCGTCTATTACCTCGTCCATATTTGCATCTGGATTGCCCCACCGTATGTTATCTGCAATAGTTCCCGAAAAAAGTTCTGTTTTTTGAAGTACAAATGCTATTCTTTTTCGTAAGTCATCAAGCTTATATTCTCTGACGTCAACATCATTGACAAGGACTGCACCTTCGTTGACATCATAAAAACGGGGAATAAGATTTACAAGTGTCGATTTTCCCGAGCCTGTAGCTCCGATTACAGCTAATGTTTGCCCTTTTTCGATTTTTAAATTAATATTATTAAGTACGGGACGGCCTTTTGTATTTGGGTATCTAAAGCTTACTTTTTTAAATTCTACTGTGCCGTTTTTATTTGGGAAAATATTGCTGTCGGCATTTTTTATTATAGGTTCTGTATCAAGTACCTCAATAATTCTTTTTGCACTTGCGGCGGCTCTTGTCATCGTTTGGAACATCATACTAACCATCATCATTGACATAAGAATTTGAGTAATATATGTAATTGCCGCCATTACGTCGCCGACCATAATGCCGTCAATTTTGCCTATAGATTCCTCTACCTCTTTTCCTCCGATAAGGAGAATTACAATTACAGAAGCGTTCATAATTATCATTAATATAGGACTTAGCGTTGCCATAAGCTTTTGTACACTCAGGTTTACGTCTTTAAGTTCTCCGTTAGCTTCAGAAAAACGCTCTGACTCATACTTTTCTTTAACATATGCCTTTACAACTCTTGCTCCGGTGACGTTCTCCTGTACTATTGAATTAACCTTATCTAACTTTTCCTGTACAATTGAAAATAAGGGACTAGCTTTTTTTAACATAAAAAATATTAAAACAAGCTGTATTGGAAGAGCAATAGCTAAAACTATACCAAACTTCGGGCTGATAGCAATAGCCATAATTATACCGCCTATAAACTGCATAGGAGCACGTACAAACATTCTTATTAATGAAGCGACAAACATTTGCACAGCGTTTATGTCATTTGTAAGTCTTGTTACCAGTGAGCCGGTTGTAAATTTGTCTGTTTGTTCAAGCGAAAGGCTCATAACTTTTTTGAATGTATCATTTCTGAGGTCATTACCAAAGCTTTGGGCTGCTTTACTTGCAAATGCTGCAGATAATATTCCGAATAAGCCGCCGACAGCAACAAGCAGTAACATCGAAATGCCGGTTGTAAGAATAAGTGAAAGATTGTGACCGATTACACCCTCGTTGACGATTTTCGACATAAGTTTTGGTTGTAACAGGTCTATAAATACTTCACCCACCATTGTAAGAGGTGCTAGTATTGCAAATATAAGATATGGACGAATATATTTAAGTAATTTCATACTGGTTTTTCCGTTTCTCTTTTAATTATGTTCTATCACTAAGTAAATTATCAATTACTTTGTTAAGAAGTTCATTGAGTGTATTTAGTTCATCATTTGAAAAATTATTCAAAGCAATGCTGTCGCCTTCTTTGTGGAGAAGATGTATTTGCTCATCAATTTTTTTACCCTTATCAGTCAAAGATATAAATGTTTCACGCAGATCATCTTTATTAACTTCTCGCTTAACAATTCCGTCTTGTTCCATTTTCTTTAAAGTTACACTTACAGTTGGCGGTTTTAAATGGGTCAATTTTACAAGCTCTAATTGTGTTACACTTTTATCTAGTCTTGCAAGGTGGAATATTAACATTCTATATCCGCTTGGAAGTCCTTCATTATCGGATAATCTTCTTAGTCTGTCGTGATATAATTTAGCTGCATCGTGAATTCGCATCATTGCATTATATCCGCTGTCAAACCTCTTTTTTGAAATCGATGCAAAAAATTCCTCAGGCAAAGGTTTTCGCTTCATTTATATATCTCCTTAAATATCGTGTAGTAATAATTATTAGTTAGAAAACTAATTATACTAATTATACACTATTTTCCTTAAATTGTCAATAAAAAAAGTACCGCTGCAATTGCAGCAGTACTAAGTATTAGTTTTTAAGGCTGTGGATCGGAGCAGGTATTCTTCCGCCTCTATGGATAAACTCAGCGGGAGAATTTTTATTAAGCTCAATCACCGGGGCGTATCCAAGAAGTCCGCCGAAGTTAACAACTTCACCGACTTTTTTATCGTAAGCGGGAATGACTCTAACAGCTGTTGTTTTTGTATTTGCAACTCCTATGGAGATTTCGTCAGCAATAATTCCGCAAATAACCTCTGTAGGTGTGTCGCCGGGGATTACAATCATATCAAGGCCAACAGAGCAGACAGCCGTCATAGCTTCAAGCTTTTCAATAGAAAGAGCGCCGCAGCTTACGGCATCAATCATACCGGCATCTTCCGAAACAGGAATAAAAGCACCGGAAAGTCCGCCAACGTGACTTGACGCCATTACTCCGCCTTTTTTTACAGCATCGTTTAAAAGTGCAAGAGCAGCAGTTGTACCGTGGGCTCCGCATTTTTCGAGTCCCATACTTTCAAGAATATGAGCAACCGAATCTCCAATTGCGGGAGTTGGTGCTAATGATAAGTCAACAATTCCAAAGGGGATATTGAGGCGTTTAGATGCTTCACTAGCAACAAGCTGACCGACTCTTGTAATTTTAAATGAGGTTTTCTTAATAATGTCGGCCAGTGTTGAAAAATCGCATTTTCCTGCACGTTTAATTGCACTTGAAACGACACCCGGTCCTGAAACTCCAACACTTATTACGGCTTCACCCTCGCCGACACCGTGAAAAGCACCTGCCATAAATGGATTATCTTCAGGAACATTTGCAAATACAACAAATTTGGCACAACCTATTGACTGTTTATCTTTTGTTAAATAGGCGGTTTGCTTTATAATCTCTCCCATTCTGGCTACAGCGTCCATATTAATACCTGCTTTTGTAGTAGCTACATTTACAGATGAACATACAAAATTTGTTTCAGTAAGTGCTTCCGGGATAATAGAAAGAAGTGCATCATCTTTCTTCGTCATTCCTTTATGAACAAGAGCGCCGAATCCGCCGATAAAATTAATTCCGAGTGTTTCGGCTGCTCGGTCCAGAGCTTTTGCAGCCTTTAGGTATCCATTTGGAGAAAATGTTCCCCCGCAAAGCGAAATAGGTGTAACTGCAACCCGTTTGTTAATTATCGGTATGCCATATTCCTTTTCAATGTTTTCACCTGTTAAAACAAGCTTTTCTGCAGTTTTTGTTATCTTATCGTATATCTTTTCGGCAAAACGGTTTTCATCCTCGGAAGAACAGTCCAAAAGGGAAATACCCATTGTAATTGTTCTGATGTCAAGGTTTTCTTCCCGTATCATATTTATGGTTTCTATAATATCTGATGTATTAAACATTGAAGTTGCCTTTCTCTTTAGGATAAGTTATATTGTATGCATTGCTGAGAAAATATCTTCGTGCATTGTTTTGATAACAAGCCCAGATTCACTCCCCAGTGCTTCCATTTTATCAACAAATACGGTAAAGTTTATTTTGAGTGTATCAATATCAACAAGCATAATCATTGCAAAATATTCTTTTAGTACACTTTGAGAGATGTCAATGATATTAGCGCCGCTTTCAGCACAAAGGTTTGATACCTTCCCGATTATTCCTATGCTATCCTTTCCGGTTACGGTTATTACAGCTTTCATTGTTATTATTCCTTTCTTTGATAACGTGATATAGATATTATACTATATAATCAAAAAAATTTCAATAATAATTTTAAAAATTAATATATAAAATAAGCAAAATCTTAGATTTATATTACATTTGTTGATTTAGTAATAAATACGTGATATAATAAAAGTGATAAAGTAAAGGTTTATACTTTGATTTGGCGTTTTATAGAGTAAAATTTTCAATAAAGGTGCTAAAGAAAGGATGCTTTAAAGCTATGAATATCAAAAAGGCATTTGTCGCAAAATACATAGGTGCTGACGGCAGAATAAGCTGTAACACCCAGACGGCCTGCGTGCTTGCCCTTCATTTCGGACTTTATAAGGACAAGGCTCCTCTTGCAAAGCAGCTGACAGAGCTTGTAAATGAATACGGTCATCTTACAACAGGCTTTGTAGGAACTCCTTATCTTCTCCATGTGCTTTCCGATATCGGCGAAAATGACCTTGCATATAAGCTTCTTCTCAGAAAGGATTTCCCCTCCTGGTGCTATCCCATAACTCAGGGAGCTACAACCATGTGGGAAAGATGGAACGGCTATAAGCCCGACGGCAGCTTTGCCCCACCCGATATGAATTCCTTTAACCACTATGCCTACGGTGCGGTGGGCGACTGGCTCTATGAAAAAATGTGCGGTATCAGCCAGAAG
>JAZNAB010000126.1:0-3004 GCA_045586285.1 Candidatus Flemingiibacterium sp.
TTTTTTATCCAAACATAAGTGTTTACTATGAGGACTTATTAACAGGTTATCATTTTGATTATAATGCAGACTATGTATATAACTCTGCAAGTGTAATTAAAGCGCCTTATGTTTTATCTGTATTAAAAGCTGTTTCTGCAGATGAAAAAGCATTTTTTGAGGCTTTGGAAGCTGAGGGCAAAGAGTCCGAAATGATTGATACAGATGAAGACGGAGTGCCGGATAAAGTTGTTATTACATATTCTGATCCTTTACTTGATCTTTCTGAAAAAGTTGTTTATGATAAAAAAACAATGATCAAAGATGGTTCAGGAAAAATCAAGGATATGGAAGACGGAACAGAGTTTACAATACTTGATTTTATAAAATACACACTTGAATACAGCGATAATGTTGCATATCAGCAGCTTAGAGGTAGATTTAAGTTTGACAAAATGTATTCACTTGCCAGAGAGGTTAAGGCAAATTCTGTACTTAAGAACGGAAATAATATGACCGCTCGTGATGCCGGAAAATTATTTAAAGCAATCTATAACTTTATTGAAGAAGATGAAGTATATGGACCGATAATGTATGAATCTATGAGAATAGCAAATCATAGAGTGATTATACCTCTTGCGCTTTCGTCTACAACAACCCTGCATAAATACGGTTGGGACGAGGAATCATACCACGATTGTGCAATTGTTTTAAGCGGTGACAAGCCATACATATTAACAATTTTCTCTGATCTTGATGTTGGCGGAACTGAAATTGATTCTTATTTAAGAGAAGTTGTTAAAATGATAAATAAGCTTCACAACGGTTTTTACAGTAATAAATAACTATGAAAGAAATTTACTTTGATAAAATACGTGTATTGACCTTTGATTTTATGGATTCTACCAACAAATACGCAAAAACACTTGCAGCAAACGGCGAAAAAAACGATCTTGTTATTATCTCAAAGACTCAAAGTGAGGGCAGAGGCAGACTTGGCAGAAGCTTTTATTCAGGTGAGGGCGGACTATATATGTCCTTGCTCATTCACCCGAATATACCTACTGACAAAGCTTCGTCATTAACGCCATTAACCGCCGTTGCAGTTTGTGAAGCAATCGAGGAACTAAATCCGACATCTTCTTGCAAAATCAAATGGGTTAACGATATATATATTGACAACAAAAAGGTTTGCGGTATTCTAACCGAATCGCAAACATCAGAAAGCGGTTTTCTTGACTATGCTGTAATCGGTATTGGAGTAAATGTTTTTGAGCCCAAGGACAGCTTTCCCGATGAAATTATTAATAGGGCGGGTACGATATTTAATCACAGTAAATGTGACAATAAAACTTGTATGAAACTCGCATCAATTATAACGGATAAAGTTATGAAATACGTTTATTGCGGCATAACAAGCGACAAGACAATCGATGATTATATATCCCGCTCAATTTTAATTGGCAAAAACGTCGAAGTAGTAAGGTATGTTGGTGATATTCCCCAAAAAGCCACCGTACTATCTGTTGAGCGTGATTTTTCTCTAAAGGTACAATATGAAAACGGAGATATAAGCTTTCTTTCAAGCGGAGATGTTTCTATTATTATTTAAAAAAGTCAACCACATTTGTGGTTGACTTTTTTATTTTATATTTTTTTAAGCCTTGCGCAAGTTGCCATTAATTTCTTCGTTCCAACGCTTTCAAAAATAATTTCATATAAAATATCTGCGCCCATTGGCTTTATAGAAATAATTTCACCTTCTTTAAAAGTTGGGTGTAATACCTTATCTCCTACATTAAACTGTTCAAACTGAATTGTTTTTCCAATGTTTGATGTTATATCGGCTTTTTTAAAAAATTCCGATGAAATATAGTCGGTTTTACGAGGTTTCTTTGATTCACCTTCAGGTTTTGGTACATATCCGATGTCGATCAGATCCTCAGGAATTTCATCTATAAATCTTGAGCGAGGATTAAATTGAGTTTTTCCAAATATCATACGCTCACGCACGTGAATACAGAAAAGTTTATCTTTAGCTCTTGTAATTGCTACATATGCAAGTCTTCGTTCTTCTTCAAGCTCCTGCGGATCCATTGAAGACTGCAAACTTGGAAAAATTCCGTCTTCAAATCCCGGTATAAATACAACGGGGAATTCAAGTCCTTTTGCGCTATGAATAGTCATAAGTACAACAGCATCGGTAGTTACATCATAATTATCAATGTCACTAACTAGTGCAACATCTTCTAAAAAACCTGCCAAAGAAGCCTCAGGGTTATCATTTTCATAATTTACAGCGTTTGTAATAAGTTCACCGATGTTTGCAATGCGTTCAATACCCTCAAGTCCAGAATTTTGAAGCATTTCAGAATATCCGGTTTTTTCCAGCACAAGTTTTATGAGTTCGGATACCGTTATAGTCTTAGCAGCCTCTGCAAGTTCATTTATTATGCGAACAAACTCCGAAAGTCTGGGTGAACTTTTCAAAAGAGCTGTATATGATGAAGCATTTTTCATAACTTCAAATGCAGGCACACCCGTTGCATCTGAAATCCCGAAAACAGTTTCAATAGTCGCATCTCCGATTTTACGTTTTGGTTCATTGATTATTCTGCGAAGTCTGATATAATCGTTTCTGTTTTTGATAACACAAAGATATGCAAGTATATCTTTTATTTCTTTTCTTTCATAAAAACGAACCCCGCCAAGCATACGGTAGGGAATACCGCTTTTTGCAAAAAATGTTTCAAGATTGTTTGACTGTGCGTTCATTCGGTAAAGTACAGCGAAATCACTGTATTTTCGTTTTTCTCTGGTTACGCCGTCAATTATTTTATTTATAATGTATTTACATTCTTCATTTTGATTTTGCAGTTTTTTTACTTTGATTTTACTGCCATCGCCTCGGTCACACCAAAGCTCTTTTCCTTTTCTAGCACAATTATGCTTTATTAAGGAATTAGCAGCATTTAAAATATTTTGTGTTGAGCGATAGTTTTGTTCAAGCTTAATAACTTTTGTG
>JAZNAB010000127.1:0-2167 GCA_045586285.1 Candidatus Flemingiibacterium sp.
TATAGTAGTCTTCGTGTCCTTTTCCAGCTAGAAGAATTATATCTCCTGGTCTGCTGTTTATGATAGCATAAGCTATCGCATCTTCTCTTTTTTCTATAACCTTGCAGTCAGCCCCCTGTACTGCGCCCTTTATAATATCATATATAATTGCTCTCGGGCTTTCAGTTCTGCTGTTATCCCTTGTGACTATTGTAAGGTTTGCAAGAGTTGTTGCAATTCTGCACATAATCGGACGTTTTGTTTTATCTCTGTCACCGCCGCAGCCGAATACTGCAATGAGCCTTCCTTCCGGAGTTTTCTTTTCAAGTAAAACAGTAAGAACTTTTTCAAGGGCGTCGGGAGTGTGGGCATAATCAATGTAAATCTCAAATCCCTCATCTTCCATTGAAACAATCCGTTCCATTCTTCCTGAAATTTGCGGACAGTTTTTAAGACTGTCGGATATTATTTGATGTTTAATCCCAAAAAGTCTTGCAACAGCTATGGCGGCAAGGCTGTTTTCAGCCATAAACGCTCCGCAAATACTTAAGTCTACTGTATATTTTACATTATCTTCAAGATAACAATACTGTGAGCCAAAGGGTGTTGTTGCAACATCTCCGGACATCATATAGTCTGCACACCCGCAAAGCCGGCTGTATGTAATTGTGGGAATTGTAATTTCTCTGCAAAGCCGTTTGCCGAATTCTCCGTCAACGTTTATAACGGCATTTTCACAAAGACTGAAAAGCCGTTTCTTTGCAAGATAATAGTCTTCCAAAGAAGTATGATAATCAAGATGCTCATTTGTTAAACCGGTGAAGACTCCAAGATCAAAGTGAAGGGCATCAAGTCTGTATTGGGAAAGTGCGTGTGACGAAGCTTCGATAAAAACAATTTCAACACCTGATTCTGCCATTTTCGCAAGTTCGGGATATAGCTTATCGGGGGATGGAGTTGTCATAGAGTTGACTCCGGAGTTATTAACGTCTGTAATAATATCTACAGTATCTCCGATAAGGCATTTTACCGTGCCGATAACACCTGTAAAATACCCTGCTGACTTAAAAATCTCCCTTAGAAAATAGGTGGTAGAGGTTTTTCCGTTAGTTCCTGTAACAGCTACAAGAATAAGTTTACTTGCCGGATTATCGCAGTATTCGCTCCACATTAAAGTGTAGGCAAGTCTTGAATTGTCAACGGTCAGGTATTTTATTTCCGGGTGAGCAGCAAGATAAGGGGTTACTCTTTCGCAAACTACAAAAGAAGCTCCGTGTTCAACCGCTGTACAAATAAAATCGTGTCCGTCAAAACGGTTTCCTTTTATAGCAACAAAAACATTGCATCTATTACATTTAAGGGAATCGGATTCCGGATAAGAGCAAACTACATCTGTATCTATAATATTCGTGTCATTTACTTTAATGTTTTTAATTAGTTTTCTAAGGGTTGTCATTTTGCCACCTCGCATAAATATCATTAATATGATTTTACGCCGGCGGGCTTTGTATTATGACTGTTTTTTATCAGTCTGTACCGTCAAGATATCTGAATTCAACAGTAATAATTGTACCTGCTGTGACGGGTGTGCCTGCTGCAGGACTTTGAGAAACAACCTGAGCGCCTGCACCTATATTATAGTTTGTAGCACCTTCTATTTTTATATTCAGCTTTGAGTTAATAAGTAACTTATTACAAGCAGACGCTGTAAGACCTACAACATCAGGAACCGTAATGTTTTCTGTGGGCGTAGATTCGCCAAGATACAGATACACAACTCCGTTTTCAGTAGAAAGACGGCTTCCGCCCTCAGGAACCTGTGCTGTGACGACGTCACCTTTGCCAATAATTTTAAATTTAAGTTTACGGTTGGTAATATAGAGAGTTGCATCTTCTTCGGAAAGACCGATAAGATTTGTTATGCCAACGTCAATTTTGGAAAGCTCTTCTTCTGTATAGTGCGGCTCATAGCCAAGGTAGGGAAGTGCTACCGATAAGAAATTTGATATGTATGGGGCAGCAACAATGCTTCCGAATCTACCGCCTGATGACGGCTCGTCAACAATGATTATTACTGCAATCTGAGGATCATCTGCAGGGGCGTAGGCTACTGTAGAACCTATACGGTAAGGTCTTTCTCTTGTCACCCATTCATCTTCGGCACTTACCTCATTGCCTTCCTCATCAT
>JAZNAB010000128.1:0-3031 GCA_045586285.1 Candidatus Flemingiibacterium sp.
TATTACATTCTTGCCGTTTGCAAGACTGTCGTAAACCTCTTTTTTAGGTGTTCCGTAATAGTTGCCGCAGTATTCGGCGTACTCAAGCATATCCCCCGAAGAAATTCTGCCTTCAAAATTCTCACGGCTGATAAAGTAATAGTTAACACCGTTTACCTCGCCCTCTCTTGCAGTTCGAGTAGTTGCTGAAACAGAATACACAAATTCAGAGTCAAGCTCCATAAGTCTTTTTATTACCGTGCCTTTTCCACTCCCCGACGGGCCGGATATTACAAGTAAAATACCTTTTTCCATTATGTCAAATCTCCTGCCTGGAGTTCGCCGTCCTCACCATCGGCATCATCTATTTCATCATCTCTATCACTTAAGCGATTAGAAATTGTTTCAGATTGGAATGCCGACAAAATAACGTGTTCGCTGTCAGTTATAATTGCCGCTCTTGTACGTTTGCCGCAGGTAACATCGATAGCTCTGCCGCTATCCTTAGCATCTTGTATAAGCCTTTTTATCGGAGCACTGTCCGAGCTTACAACAGCTACAACTCTTTCTGCAGCAACCATATTTCCGAAGCCTATATTTATGAATTTCATAACCTAACTCTGCCTTTCTTTTGTACTGCTTGTTTATTCGATATTTTGAATTTGTTCTCTGATTTTTTCAAGCTCACTCTTGATTTCGATTACAAGAGAAGTAATATCTGTATTATTTGCTTTTGAACCGATTGTGTTTGTTTCACGATTCATTTCCTGAATTAAAAAGTCAAGTTTTCTTCCCATAGGCTCGTCAACTGTAAAAATATCTCTCATAGCAGCAAAATGGCAGGACAACCTTACAAGTTCTTCATCAATCGCAACTCTGTCCGCATATATTGCACACTCTGTAAGTACCATCTGCGGATTTAACTCGATGGCATTTTCTTTTAACAAAGCTGTAAGTCTGGCTTCAAACTTAGCTTTATAGTTTGCAATGTCCTCTTCGGAAAACGCTTTGATTTTTTCAGCAATAGTTTCGATTTTTTCAAGTTTTGAAAGAATATCAACCTTAAGGCGTTCACCCTCAGCTTCTCTGACCTTTATAAATGCTTTAACTGCCTCGTCGATTACAGGCTTAATTTCAAGCCAGTCGTTTTCAATGTCCTCTTCCGGTTTGGTAACCGTAAAAACATCGTGATTAGCCGCAACCCTCATAACCGAAATATCGTCACGGAGCTGAAACTCATCTCTGAGAGTATAAAGAGCATCTATGTAATTTTTAGCGTAAGCTTTATCAACGGCAATGTTCATACCAACATTTTCAACGACCTCAACGCCGATATAAACATCAAGTTTGCCTCTCGATATGCCCTTTGATTGCATATACTGACGCACACGGTCCTCCAAAAAGCTGTATATCCGGGAAATTTTTACATTACAATCAAGATATCTGTTGTTTACACATTTTAATTCAACTACTATATTTTTTCCGCTGGCAGTTCCGTTTTGAACGGCTCTGCCAAAGGCTGTCATACTACGAACCATTTAAATAATCCTTTCAACAAATTAGCAAATTTAAAAATAGATATATTTCTAGTTATATAATATATTATACCTTATTTGTCAACGTTTGTCAACAAAACAAGTTTAAAAACTCTAATATTCCGTCATTTTTGTCGTTGTTGACACATTTTGCGAGGTATGATATAATTAAAACTGTTAAATGCTTTAAAGAAAAGGCTGTGTAACTGTAGAAATGAAGAAAATATCAATAGGGATTATTGCCCACGTTGACTCCGGCAAAACAACCCTATCCGAAGAAATTTTATATAAAACCGGAGTAATTCGTACTCCGGGCAGTGTAAATAAAAAAAGTTCAAATCTTGACACAAATGAAATTGAACGTGAACGAGGAATAACAATATTTTCAAGCGGCGCAGTGTTTACGTTAGATGATACGGAAATTACGCTGATTGATACCCCCGGGCACGTCGATTTTTCACCGGAAACAGAAAGAGCTATGCAAATAATCGACTGTGCGATTCTTGTTATAAGTGCCACAGACGGAGTTCAAAGCCACACCACTACACTTTGGCGTTTACTTGAATACTATAAAATTCCGACCATAATTTTCATAAACAAAACCGACATTTCCGCCCTGAGCGCAGCGGAAATTATGACCGAACTGAAATATAAGCTGTCCGACAACTGCATCAGCTTTTCCCCTGTATTTAAAGATACCTTCAGCGACGAACTTGCAATGTGCAGTGAGAGGCTTATTGAGCTGTTTTCAGAAGGAAGAGAACCCTCTGAAAACGACATTTCCGAAGCAGTTTTTAATAGAAATTTACACCCGTGTTTCTTCGGGTCAGCCCTTAAGGACAAAGGGGTAGACGCCCTGCTTTCAGGCTTGAAGAAATATGTGAAAGCACCTGTTTACTCCGAAAAATTCGGAGCAAAAGTTTATAAAATCAACCAACTTCAAAGTGAAAAAATAGCCCATCTTAAATTGACCGGCGGCAGCTTAAAAGTCAAGGACTCAATTAAGCTTACATCTGAAAACGGTGAAGAGATCACCGAAAAGATTAATCAAATCAGAATTTATCAAGGAGAAAAATTCCGCACCGTAAATGAAGTCTATGCAGGAGATGTGTGCGCAGTTACAGGGCTTTCCGGAGCTTATGCGGGGCAAGGTCTTGGTTTTGAATCTGATTTTTCTTCTCCAATGCTGGAGCCGCTTTTAAGATATACCGTAAATCTTCCGGAAGGCACAGATTTACACCAGGTTTTGCCAAAATTCAAGAAGCTTGAAGAGGAAGAGCCGCAGCTTCGAATAATACCGAATTTTTCAAGAAATGAGCTTTATTTCGGCATTATGGGAGATGTTCAACTTGAAGTTTTGACAAGAATAATAAAAGAACGTTTTGACATTTTGGTAAGCTTTTCCAACGGCACAATTTCATATAGGGAAACTATAAAATCGGCAACTATTGGAATCGGTCACTACGAGCCTCTCCGCCATTATGCCGAGGTACAGCTTCTGCTTGAACCTCTTGAAA
>JAZNAB010000129.1:0-12859 GCA_045586285.1 Candidatus Flemingiibacterium sp.
TTCTTTTGTCTTGCAAAGGTAAAATTACTGCACGTGATATCAAAACTTATGATAAACTCTCCCCTCTTGCAGAAAACCTTGAAAAAAAGGGAGTAAAGCTCATTCTCGGAGAGAATTATCTTGAAAATTTCACCGAGGACATTATTTTCAAAGCCCCCGGAATACGAGGAGATCTCCCACAGTTTAAAAAAGCCATCTCTAACGGGATAATTTTAACTTCCGAAATGGAAGTGTTCATTGAACTTTGTCCTTGCAAAATTTTCGGTATAACAGGCAGCGACGGTAAAACAACAACCACAACACTCACATATAAAATGCTTGAGCTTGAAATGAAAAAACAAGCTTCTGATGCACGTGTTTGGGTTGGCGGCAACATCGGAAAGCCCCTTTTACCTGAAATTGAGCAATTCCGTAAAGATGATTTTGCGGTTGTTGAGCTTTCAAGCTTCCAGCTTCAAGACGCAAAAAACTCCCCTTTCTTATCAGCAATTACAAATATCTCACCTAATCACTTGAATTGGCATATCGGAATGGATGAATATATACTTGCAAAGAAAAATATTTTCGGAAAAAATTCAGTTGGTGCGGTTTTAAATTATGACTGCGAAATCTCCAGAAACATAGGCAAACAGCTTTCACTTCCGGTAACCTATTTTTCAGGCTCACAAATACCTGATTGTAATACTTCTGCAGTTTACGAAGATAATGGCAAAATAATTTATAGAAACAGCGACGGAAATACCGAAGAAATAGTAAGTATTTCAGATATTAAGCTTCCCGGCCGTCATAACGTCGAAAACTATATGACAGCAATTGCTCTCACAAAGAATTATGTCAGCCGTGAAACTGTTGAAGAAATTGCAAAAAGCTTTGGCGGAGTTGAACACAGGTGTGAATTTGTAAGAGAATATAATGGCGTTAAATATTATAATAGTTCAATTGACTCAAGCCCAACCAGAACCGAAGCGGCTCTTCGGGCTTTTAAGCAAAAATCAATTGTGATTCTCGGCGGATACGATAAAAATATCCCATATGAACCACTGGCAAAACCACTTTGCGAATGTACAAAAGTAGTAGTTCTGGTTGGAGATACAAGTACTAAAATCAAATCCGCTCTTCTCTCTTACGAAGCATACAAAGGAGAACCCAAAATTTTTGATACTCCTAAATCAGAAACGTGGTTTGAAGATGCTGTAAAACTTGCAAAAAGCGTTGCAAAAAGCGGTGATATAGTAATACTCTCCCCTGCTTCCGCAAGTTTTGATATGTTCAAAAACTTTGAAGAAAGAGGAAATATTTTCAAAAATATAGTTAACAATTTTTAAGGAAATATAATTATGAAAAACATTGATTTAATTGAATTAACGAAAAAAGCAGAAAACGACCTTTCCTCTATTTTTTCTGAAATAGACGAAATATCTTTTAAAAATACAAAACGTGTAATGAAAGCTTTTAATGAATATAAGGTTGACGAAACCTGCTTTGCAGGAACAAGCGGTTACGGTTATGACGACAAAGGCCGGGATATTCTTGATAAAGTTTACGCACACGTATTCGGTGCAGAAGCTGCATTTGTAAGACACAGCATAGTAAACGGAACTCAAGCTATTTCCATAGGTCTTTACGGCTTACTTCGTCCCGGCGACATTATGCTTTCAGTTACTGGCAAACCCTATGACACGCTTGAAGAAGTTATCGGTATTTCCGGTGAAAACGGAAACGGTTCGCTTAAAGATTTTGGTATAGAGTATAGGCAAATTGACTTAAAAGACGGAGCAATAGATTTTGAAGCTATAAAAGCACTGCTTGAAACTGAAAAAGAAAGGGTAAAAATTGTTTTCTTGCAGCGTTCAAAAGGCTATATGAACCGTCCGACACTAACCTGCAAACAAATAGGGGAAGTAGCTGAATTTGTCAAGGCAAATTCAAAGGCATATGTTGTCGTTGATAACTGTTACGGTGAATTTGTTGAAACGATAGAGCCGTGTGCTGTAGGTGCAGATTTAATAATGGGTTCTTTAATCAAAAATCCCGGTGGCGGAATTGCCGAATCAGGCGGATACATCGCCGGTACAAAAAAAGCCGTAGAACTTGCAAGCTACAGGCTGACAACGGTTGGAGTGGGGCTTGAATGCGGGGCAAGTCTTGGCAATAACAAGAGTTTATATAAAGGTTTTTTCCTAGCTCCCCACATAGTTGCACAAGCAATAAAAACTGCGCATTTTGCTGCGTATATTTTTGAAGCTCTCGGCTGTCAGGTTAATCCAAAATGGAACGAACGCCGCTCAGATATTATACAGTCAATCATTCTTGAAAAGCCCGAAAGACTTATAGCCTTCTGCGGTGGTATACAGGCAGGATCTCCGATTGACTCTTACGTAACTCCTGAGCCTTGGGCAATGCCGGGCTATCAGGACGAGGTTATAATGGCTGCCGGAGCATTTACACAAGGTTCTTCAATTGAACTTTCCGCTGATGGACCTATGAGAGCGCCTTATACAGCTTTTATGCAGGGCGGACTCACCTATGAAAGCGGCAAACTTGGAATACTGTCTGCCGCCGAAAAACTTCTCGAGGTATTGTGAGGCGTATTAAATTGAATTTAAAATTAATTTCTCTCTTTGTCGGCAGAAGAAAAAATATAAACAATTCTAATATCAGAAGCAGCTATGCCTCTATTGCAAGTATAATCGGTATAATTTCAAACTTCATTTTGTTTATTATTAAGCTTATAATCGGGCTTATTTCAGGTAGTATGGCAATAATAGCAGATGCGGTAAATAATATTTCCGATGCCGCTTCGTCTATTATTACACTAGTAGGTTTCAAACTTTCCGAAAAGCCTGCAGACAAAGAGCATCCTTACGGTCATAAACGTATGGAATATCTGTCCGGCTTAATAGTTTCCATTTTAATCTGTTTCCTAGGTTTTGAATTTTTAACAAGCTCCATAAGTTCAATTTTCAATCCCACAGAAACAAAATATACCCCAGCATTATTTATTATTCTGATAATTTCAATCATTATTAAACTTTGGCAAAGCTTTTTTTATCTCTCAGTTGGTAAACATATTGAATCATCAACACTACTGGCAGCTTCCGTTGACAGCAGAAACGACGTAATTTCGACTTTGGCAGTGCTGATTGGAGCAATCATATCTACCATTATGGATATTAACCTTGACGGCTATCTTGCACTTGCGGTTGCGATTTTAATACTAAAATCAGGAGTTTCTCTTATTATTGAAACATCTAACCCTTTGCTTGGAACAGCTCCGTCAACCGATCTTGTAAAATCCATTGGCTCTCATATAATGACATATGACGGCGTTCTTGGATTTCACGACCTTGTTGTTCACTCTTACGGACACGATAAGATTTTTGCATCTGTGCATATTGAAGTCCCTGCAGAACAAGATATTCTTTTAAGCCACGATATAATTGACAACATTGAACTTGACTTCAGAAACAATATGAATATTCACTTGGTTGTTCACCTTGATCCTGTAATTACAAGCGATGAAGAACTATCTGAACTCAAGCGTTGCGTCGAAGCCGTGATAATGCTTGTAGGCGATAAGACAGATATCCCCCTTTCGATGCACGACTTCAGAGCGGTAAAAGGTGCAACTCACACAAACTTAATTTTTGATTTGGTTATTCCATTTGAATGTAAGTTTGCTGATATTCAAATTACCGATATGGTCGATGCTGAAATAAAAAAGCTCCACGGTGATTATAATACCGTAATTCTATGCGACAGATGTTATGTTGATAAAACTTAACTTATTTTTATATTTTTGAATGAAATATCCACCGAATGTTAAAAATGTTCGATGGATATTTTTATTTTGAAAGGAAAATATAAATAAATGAAATCTAAGCTTTATATATTTTTACTTACTTTTTCAATAATAGCCTCATTACTTCTGCCTTTATCTGCACTTATGCCGAGCGTTGAGGAGTCTTTAATATTCGATAAAGTTATAAGACTTCACGTTCTGGCTAACTCTGATTCTGATTATGATCAAGAACTTAAACTTAAAATAAGAGATGCTGTTTTAAAATGTGTTTCAGAGTTAATTTCAAATACTAACAATATAAATGAAGTACAAGAAATCATTAATAACAATATTGATTATATTGAATCAGTTGCACAAAAAGCACTATATGAGAACAATTCTGAATATTCGGCAACAGTTTCGCTTACAGAAGAAGATTATCCAACAAGAGTTTACGGTGATTATACTCTACCCGCAGGCAACTATACATCACTTAGAGTTAAAATAGGCTCGGCAGAAGGTGCAAATTGGTGGTGTATTTTATTTCCTAAGCTATGCACTGGCTTTGATGGCAAATATAGTGTTGCAATTGCAGACGATGAGCTTTTAGAAGCGGGACTTACACCTTCACAAATAAAGCTGATAAAAGGTGACAGTGCTAATATAGTAATCAAATTCAGAATATTTGAATTTATAAAGGAACTGTTCTCATAAAGCGTAGGTGTCAATATCGTGTAAATTTGCATAAGATATAAGTGACCCGAAACATCTGTAAATTTCACGAAAGGAGCTTTGCATATAATGCAGAGAAAAGTCTAGTTTTATGGATAATAATCAAAATGTCGGCTATCTGATTGTAAATGTTTCAACAGCAAGAGGAGCAATACCTCTTGAGGGTGCATCTGTAGAAGTAACTTACGATGAGCCGGACAACACTTCTATTTTAACAGTTATGACCACTAATTCAAACGGCAAAACGGAAAAAATCGAATTACCAGCCCCAAGCCGTGAGCTTTCAGAAGCCCCCGGCAATAATAAACCATATTCAACATATACGATAAAAATAGACAAAGAAGGATATTACACCGTAACTAATAGCAGAGTACCAATTTTTGCAGGTGTTACCTCAATACAGCCTGTTGAAATGCTGCCTCTTGCTGAATATAACAGTGATAAAGTTTATCCAAGAAAAAATCTCAATATCACGGAAAACACCGCCCCTAATCTATAATTTACACGGCGGTGCATTAATAAAGCACCGCCTACAATTTTACTTATGAAAGGATATAATTATGGCTTTACCATATATTCCGGAAACCATAACCGTACACCTTGGCGCTCCTAGCCAACCTGCAGAAAACGTCACAGTATCCTTCCCGGACTACATAAAAAACGTTGCATCAAGTGAGATATATCCAACCTGGCCAGAATCAGCTATAAGAGCAAATATTTATGCGCAAGTTTCTTTTGCTTTAAACAGAATCTATACTGAATACTATCGAAGCAGAGGATATGATTTTGATATAACAAACTCAACGTCTATTGACCAATCATTTGTGGAAGGACGTGATATTTTTGAAAACATTTCAAGAATTGTAGATGAAATTTTTAATGATTATATAACAAGACAAGGTCAGATTGAACCTTTATTTGCCGCTTATTGCGACGGAATTGAAGTACAGTGTGATGGTCTGTCACAATGGGGCTCTGTAGAACTTGCCAATCAAGGCTTAACACCATATGAAATTCTTACAAATTATTATGGAAATGACATAAATATAAATACAGATACAGAAATTATGCCATTTAGTGAATCACTTTCTTATAGACCATTAAGACTAGGTAATTTCGGTGATGATGTAAGAGCCGTTCAAATAAGAGTAAACAGAATATCAAACAATTATCCCCTAATACCAAAAATATATCCCGTAGACGGTGTTTTTGGAGTCGCTACAGAAAATGCAGTCAAAGAATTTCAACGAATATTTGACCTAACCGACGACGGCATCGTAGGCCCTGCAACTTGGTATAAAATAGTACAAATATATAACGGCGTTAAACGTTTAAACGAGCTATCAAGCGAAGGTCTTACATTATCTGATGTTTCAGCACAATTTCCTACAGAGTTATCTTTAGGAGATCAAAATATTTATGTGCGAGAATTTCAGTATTTCTTAAATGTACTTGGAGAAAATCTTGCGGCGATACCGGAGGTTGCAATTGACGGTATTTTCGGCCAATCTACAGAAAATGCCGTAAGAGCATTTCAAGAAGCATATGGATTACCCGTTACGGGAATTGTCGATGAACAAACCTGGGTTGATTTATATAACGCATACAGAGGTATCCTTTTATCGTCACCTCAATATTACAACGGTACTCCTGTTACTCTTTTTCCCGGTTATCTTTTGCTTTTCGGTATGCAGGGAGAAGAAATCCGCCTACTTCAACAGTATTTATCAAAATTATCTACAGTTTATACAGAAATTCCAAACGTTAATGTTACGGGAGTATTCGGCCAAGCAACTAGAGATGCAGTTATAGCAGCCCAAAACCTTTTCGGCTTAAATCCCACCGGAATTGTAGATGCTTTAACCTGGGACGCCATAACCGACGCTTACAGCGATATAGTTTCGGGAGAGATAGCTTCAGAAGGACAGTTTGGCGGAATGACGCTTTCTGCCAACTAATTTGTAAATAAAGGGGGATTTTTTATGAGAAATATAACCGATAATAAAAATAATATTTATGAATTACAAAGATATCTGAGAGAACTTCATCACGACAAGAGATACAACCTACCACTTGTAAATCCTGATGGAATTTACGGAGATGAAACAAGACTTGCCGTAGAAGCATTTCAGCGCCAAGACGGGCTTACACAAACCGGAAACGTTGATTATAATACCTGGAAGCACATTTATGATGCATATACTAAATCAATTGAAAAACGTACTCCGGGTGTTGCGCTGAATGTTTTTCCGGAGCAAGAGGGATACATCGTAAAAGAAGGTGAAAACTCAGACCTTGTTACATATATCCAACTGATATTAAGGCTTTTATCAAATGTGTACGACACTATTGAGGGTGTAAATACCAATGGTTTTTATACACCGGAAACAATTAAAGATATAAAGGAATTTCAAAAAATCCATAGACTGAATGTAACAGGCGAAGTGGACAAAGAAACTTGGGATGAACTTGCAAAAGCTTTTAACAGAACAGTAAACATTGAAAACTAATCTATAGATTTTGATAATAAAATAAAAATCCACATACAATGTTAAAACATTATATGTGGATTTTTTTATTTAAAAATTATTCTCAGTCTGCATTTTCCCAGTTGTGATAAACTTCAATGACATCATCGTTATCTTCAAGAGCCTCAAGAAGTTTTGTCATATTCTTAAGGTCATCCTCACCGCTTAGAGTAATGTAAGAGGAAGGTACTTTATCTGTATCAGCAGATAAAATTGCATATCCCTTTGCTTCAAGCGCTTCTCTTACAGCATTAAGATCATCTGTTTCGGTAGAAATTTCAAAAGCACCGTCTTCAGATGAAAAATCTGATGCACCCGCTTCTAGAGCGTCCTCCATTAGCTGATCTTCAGAAATTTTACCGTCGTTCTCAATAACAATTACACCCTTCTCTGCAAACATAAAGGAAACGCAGCCTGTTGTACCAAGGTTTCCGCCAAACTTGTCAAAATAATGACGGACATCAGAAGCTGTACGGTTACGGTTGTCTGTCATTGCTTCAACAATTACAGCAACACCGCAAGGGCCGTATCCCTCGTATACAATTTCCTCGTAATCTGCGCTGTCTGCACTGGAAGCTTTTTTAATAATTCTGTCAATATTATCGTTAGGTACGTTATTAGCTTTTGCTTTAGCTATAAGCGATGCAAGTTTACTGTTGGAAACGGGATCAGGACCGCCTTCTTTAACAGCTACCGCCATTTCTTTTCCGATTTTGGTAAAGATTTTTGCACGTTGTGCATCTGTCTTTTCCTTTTTATGCATAATATTTTTCCATTTACTATGTCCTGACATAACTATATCTCCTAAAATTATTTAAATTATATTTTTTCGGTCTTTTTCATACAAATAAGTGAAAAAGCTGAACCGAGAACTGTTTTAGTACAAGCAGTAAGCGATACTCTAAACTTTGCAACTTTCCTATCCTCTGCAGTAACTATCTGACATTCGTGATAAAATCTGTTAAATGCCGCACAAACGTCAAGGATATATCTTGTGATAACAGATGGTTCAAGATCATCTATTGCCATAAGTACTTTTTCCGGGAATATAGATAGAACTTTCAGAAGTGATGCTTCTGCGGGATTTGTAATATCAGATTCTGTAAAATCTGAAGAAACAGCTCCACCAGCCTTTTCTATAATTGAACAGGTACGAGCATATGTGTACTGTGCATACGGGCCTGTGTTTCCGTCAAAATTAAGAGCATCTTCCAAAATAAAGTTTATATCCTTAATTCTGCTGTTTGAAAGATAATAGAATATAATAGCTCCGACACCTACAGCCTCAGCAATTTCATCTTTATTTTCAAGAGAAGAGTTTTTCTCTTCCATAATTTTTCCAACTTTTTCAATAGACTCAGCAAATAGGTCTTTTAATAAAATTACATTTCCGGTTCTTGTT
The DNA here is from genome assembly GCA_045586285.1 of Candidatus Flemingiibacterium sp. GTDB lineage: Bacteria > Bacillota > Clostridia > Oscillospirales > CAG-272 > Flemingiibacterium. Next base: position 8,444 of record JAZNAB010000129.1, read on the forward strand.
GCAAGTTTTGAACCGTTAATCGAAACTGTTCCATACGGAACGTGTATCAACTTTTCAGCAAAATCATAGCCCATAAGTTCTACAACCTTGAACCACTGTGCAAAGTGTAAGCTCTGCCCTGCAGATGTTACATAAATATTCTTATCGAAATCATATGTCTTTTTGCGATAAAGCGCTGCCGCAATATCACGAGTTGGGTAAAGTGTAGATCCGTCACGCTTCAATATAAGACAAGGAGGCATATTAAACTGCTCCAAATTAACAATAGAAGCGCCGTCGTCAATTGTCATAAGATTTTTTTGGCGAAGCTCCTCAACGACCGCCGGCATTTTATCCGAATAAAAGCTCTCGCCATTATAAGAGTCGAACTCTATTCCAAGCTGTTTATATGTTTTATTATATTCTTTGAGTGATATTTCTATAAACCATTTCCAAAGGGCTGTGTTTTCCTCATCGTGATGCTCAAGCTTTGTAAATTCAGCCCTTGCATAATCATTAAGAGATTCATCTTTTTCAGCTTCCTCGTGGAATTTTACATATAGCGCAACCAGCTCATCAATGCCGCCGTCTTCAATCTGCTGGCGGCTTCCCCACATTCGATAAGCAACAATAAGTTTACCAAACTGAGTTCCCCAGTCGCCAAGATGATTTACGCCGATACAGTTATATCCAGCAAATTCGTGGAGCTTTTTAAGGCTGTGACCGATAACAGTTGTTCCAAGATGTCCGATATGAAAAGGTTTTGCAACATTTGGAGAAGAATAGTCAAGAACAACATTCTTACCGCTTCCAAAGTCAAATGAGCCGTATTTTTCACCCTTTTCAAGAATTTCAGGTATAAGTCTTTTACAGTAATACTCACCGTTAATATAAATATTCAAATAAGGGCCTACAACCGAAACCTTACCGATAACATCATCTATCATATCCTCTGCAAGCTTTGCTGCAATCACAGGCGGCGCAAGTCTTAGCGGTTTTGAAAGTCTGAAGCAAGGAAAGGCAAGATCGCCAAGCTTATCATCGGGCGGATATTCAAGAAATCCTTCAAAATCCGCTGATGTAAGTTCGCTTTCGGTATTATTACCGCAAAGTAAAGAAAACTTTGAATACAGTTTATTAGCAATGTGTTTTTTAATTTTTAGCATACTTGTGTATAAAATCCTTTCAGTAAATCAAGCAACAACTATTTATAAATTACGCCTTGGAAAGTTTTCTTCCCATAAGAACACCCATAACTGATGCCATCATAAGTCCACGAGTCCAACCGCTTGAATCCCCAAGACAATGAAGCCCCTTAAGAGAAGTATTAAGGTCGGAATCCATTTTTACTCTATTTGAATAAAATTTAAGCTCTGGAGAATAAAGAAGTGTTTCTGTACTTGCAAATCCCGGGACAACAATATCAACCGCTTGAATAAAGTTTATTATGTTCATCATTGCACGATAAGGCATTGCAGCAGTAATATCACCGGCAACAGCGTCTGGAAGAGTCGGCTTTACGTTAGAATATGCAAGTTCTTTAGGCCAAGTACGCTTGCCGTCAAGAATATCACCAAAACGCTGGACAAGAATATGACCTGCACCAAGCATATTGGTAAGTTCGCCTACCTTCTTTGCATATTCAATCGGCTGATTGAACGGCACACTGAAATTATGGGAGCAAAGAATTGCAAGATTTGTGTTCTGGGACTTATGCTCCTTGTAAGAATGACCGTTAACAACCGCCAAATCATTATCATAGTTTTCCTGAGAAACAAATCCACCAGGATTCTGGCAGAATGTTCTGACCTTGTTTTTAAATGGTTTAGGATAACCTATAAGCTTTGATTCATACAAAACTCTGTTAACATCTTCTATAATTTCGTTTCTAACCTCAACACGTACACCAATATCAACAGTGCCCGGTTTATGTTCGATATTATGTTCCTCACAAACCTTTTCAAGCCAATCTGCGCCTCGTCTGCCTGTTGCAACAACTACGCAATCAGCATAAAGCTCTTGTGTATTACCATTTTTATCTGTAATAATGATACCCCTACAAGCATCGTCACTCACAATAATATCGGAACAATTACAGCCAAAGAGCATTTCAACTCCGTTATTTTCAAGATAAACCTGAATTGAATGATATATACTCTGTGCTTTTTCAGTTCCAAGATGGCGAATAGGACAGTCAACAAGCCGAAGTCCTGCTTGAATAGCTCTTTTACGAATTTCCTTTAAATAAGGATCATTGGAAATGCCTTCAACGTGCTCATCTGCACCAAATTCAAGATAAATTCTATCTGTGTAATCAATAAGTTCCTGTGCATTTTGCCAACCAATGAGCTCGGGCAGCTCACCGCCAACCTCGCAGGAGAGAGAGAGTTTGCCGTCTGAGAAAGCTCCTGCTCCGGAAAATCCCGTTGTTATATGACAATAAGGCTTACACTGAACACATTCCTTGGTTTTTATTTTTGGGCAGTGTCTTTTTTCTACAGGCAGTCCTTTTTCTACAATAATTATTTTTTTATCGGAATTATTACGAATAAGCTCCATTGCGGTAAAAATTCCGGCCGGCCCCGCCCCGACAATTGCAATATCGTACTTCATATTAATTTCCTTCTATTATCAAATACATCTTATCGTACAAAAACATTCCAAAGGTTAGCCTCGGGAATGTTTTTTATATAAATAATTATCAAAAATATTATATCACACAATATTTGACTTGTCAATACACATTAATGAAAGTTAATACCGCAACAACACGCATAAGAATAAACCTGCGAAAAGTGTATGTTTTTCGAAAGTTTTTTGTAAAAAGTACTTGAAATCAGGGTAAAATTAGTGTATAATATAGAAGTTAATATGCGGACGAAAGAGGGGAAGAAAATGTCAGTTATAGGTTTCGATAATAACAAATATTTAGTTCTGCAATCAGAACACATAAGAAACAGAATATCCAAGTTCGGCGGAAAACTCTATCTTGAATTTGGCGGAAAACTGTTTGACGATTATCACGCTTCAAGAGTTCTTCCCGGTTTTCAACCAGACAGTAAGCTTAAAATGCTTCTCCAACTTAAAGAAAGAGTTGAAATAGTTATTGTTATCAGCGCTCCGGATATTGAAAAGAATAAACTAAGAAGTGATATTGGCATCACTTACGATATTGAAGTTATCAGACTTATTAACTGTTTTAGAGAAATAGGTCTTTTTGTTGGCAGCGTCGTAATAACCCGTTTTGACGGACAGGCTACCGCACTTGCATATCAAAAACGCCTTGAAAACCTCGGTGTAAAAGTTTATCGTCATTATTCTATTGACGGTTATCCGTCAGATATATCTAATATAGTAAGTGAAAACGGATACGGCAAAAACGAGTTTATAGAAACCAGCCGTGAACTTGTTGTTGTAACTGCTCCCGGCCCCGGAAGCGGAAAGATGGCAACCTGCTTATCTCAGCTTTATCACGAGCATAAAAGAGGGGTTGAAGCAGGCTATGCGAAGTTTGAAACCTTCCCTATTTGGAATATGCCCTTAACCCACCCGGTAAATCTTGCATATGAAGCAGCAACAGCTGATCTAAATGACGTGAATATGATCGACCCATTCCACCTTGATGCATACGGTCAAACTACAGTAAACTATAACCGTGACGTTGAAATCTTCCCTGTTGTTAAAGCTATGCTTGAAAAAATTCTTGGCAGCTGCCCATATAAATCCCCCACAGATATGGGAGTTAATATGGCGGGAAACTGTATAGTAGACGATCAGGTAGTTAGAAAAGCCTCAAAAAAGGAAATTTTAAGAAGATATTATACTGCACTGTGCGATCAGAAAAAAGGACATATTTCAGACGATGTTGTATATAAAACAGAGCTTTTAATGAAAAAAGCGGTAATTTTTGAAAGCGATCGTCCCGTAATTACAGCAGCTAAAGAAAAGGCTGTTAAAAGCGGTGCATCAGCAGCTGCAATTGAGCTTCCGGACGGCAGAATAGTCACAGGTCGTTCCACAAATCTTCTTGGTTCTTCTGCAGGGCTTGTTTTAAATGCTTTGAAAGCTTTAGCCGGTATTGAAGATGACGTTCATCTTATATCACCTCAAATTCTTGAACCAATTCAAAGCCTAAAAACCAAGCATCTCGGCAGTCACAATCCAAGGCTTCACATTGATGAGGCGTTAATTGCCCTCTCAATATGTGCTCCAGCAGACAACCGTGCAAAACTTGCTATGGAACAGCTTGACAAGCTTCGTGGGTGCGACTTCCATTCTTCAGTAATGCTTTCTTCCATTGACGAAAAAATACTGAAAAGGCTCGGGTTATACGTAACCTGCGAACCAATTTATAAATAAAATCAAGAAGCGCAGTTTTAATCTGCGCTTCTTTTTATTATTCTTTTTATTCCGCTTAAAATAGGCTTTGCATTTAAT
>JAZNAB010000130.1:0-3446 GCA_045586285.1 Candidatus Flemingiibacterium sp.
GATTTTACATTTTTAATTGAAATTATATGACCGTGAGTATCAGCCATAACGTCCGAATATTCAAAAGCAAGGTCGCAGTCAACAAGCTCACAATTTTCCAAAATCAGATTTTTACAGTAACAAAAAGGCTGTGTACCTATAATTTTACAGTTTCTGAGTGTAAGCCCGTCCGAATACCAACCAAGATATTCGCCTTTAACAGTACAGTTTTCAACAACAACATTACTTGCGTGCCAAAAAGAATCCTTTGTTTCCAGCTGACTATTTTTTATTGTAAGATTTTGTGTGTATTGAAAAGAATACTTTCCCTTTAAAATTATATTATCAAGGCTTATGTTTTTACTGTCAAAAAATATGTATTCAGACTGAAAACTACAGTTTTCAGCCTTTATATCTCTACATTTCCAACCAAATTCAGAAGACAAGGCATTTACGTTTTTAATTCTTACATTTTCGCACTCACGCAGAGCCTTAACTCCCATAATTTCCGTATCAGATATCTGACCGTTTATACAGTACCAGAAAGATGCTCTACAGGTTTCAGTAAGCCTACAGCCTTTAACATCAAATCCGGTTGAATGCCAAAAAGGATATCTAAGCTCAAATCGGCAATTATCAACCTGAATATTTTTCGATTCTTTAAGTGCAGATTCGCCGTCTTCTTCACCTGCAAAAATACAATTCTCAACTTTTGCATCGGATATTCCGTAAAGAGCTCTTTCACTTGAATATACAGTGTCTTTAAATGTTTTCATCTTCATTTCCTCTTAAAAGAATTCAGTTGATTGTTACTTCACCATTATGAAACTCGAGCTCTGTTATAAAGAACTGTTTCATTGCATTTATCATATGATCAATATCAAAAGCTCCTGCTGTTTCGTATGATGAATGCATTGCCAGTTGAGCAAGTCCTATATCAACTGCATTCAAGGAAACCTGTCCGTTTGAAATATTTCCAAGGGTTGATCCTCCTCTTATATCTGAACGGTTACAGAAAACTTGAAGCGGAACATCAGCCTTATTGCATATTTCTCTGAAAATAGCCGCAGATACGGCATCAGTTGTATATAACTGAGATGCATTATATTTCATAACAACTCCACCGTTCATAATCGGTCGGTGAGTCGGATCTGCAAGCTGAGGCGCATTCGGGTGAAGAGCGTGAGCATTATCTGCTGATAAAAGCATAGAATTAGCAGCAGCAATACGAATACTTGTACCAAAACTATCGCATATTGCCGACAATGTATCAAAAAGGAACGTCGAACCGGCGCCTTGTTTTGTAACACTTCCAACCTCTTCGTTGTCGGAAATAAATATCATTGGAATTGCCGCATTTGCATCTATTTTTGTCAAAGCGCAAAGAGATGCAAAAACACATTCAAGGTCATCAAGCTTTGGTGATGAAATAAACTCTTTTTCAGCTCCCCACACAGATGAAGGCTGACGGTTATATAAAAACAGTTCGTGTGAAATTATATCGTCAGAACTTACACCCGCTGCCTCTGCAACAAGCTTCATAAAACAACCGCTTTCTTTTTTATTGCTGAAAAGAGGCACTAAATCAGAAGCCGGATTATAGGTTACACCATTGTTGGCGTTTTGCATATGAATTGCTATATGTGGTATAAGAAGCAAATCCCTGTCAATATTAACAAGCGTTGTCTTAACTCCATTGGCGGTTCTGACCATCACTCTTCCCGCAACAGAAAGCGGGCGGTCAAACCAACTGTCAAAAATCATACCGCCATAGCGTTCAGTGTTAAGCCTTACATAAACTCCGTCAAGTTCGGGATTATCTTTTACCTTAAAAGACGGTGAATCCGAATGAGCAGCGGCTATCATAAACTTAACCTTATCAATCTTTTTGGGAATATTAAACGCAATAAGGCTTGAATTGTTTCTTGTTACAAAATATTTTCCACCCTCTGCGATATTCCAGGACTCAGTTTCAAAAAGCTCCGTATATCCGTTATTTCTAAGCTCACAAGAAATGTTATCAACAACGTGAAAGCAAGAAGGCGATTTCTTTATAAAACCTAATAATTCATCTGTAAAGTTCATAAGAATCTCCACTTCAATTTAAAGAATTATGAAAATAATTTTTTATAAATTGCCTTCATTTCTTCTTTATTAATTACATATGGACTGTTTTGATAATTTAATGCTCCGGAAACATTGTCAAGATAAAGCTCAATTTCCTCATCTGTAAGCTTTACATTAACTCCTGACATTTTCACAATAAAGTTTGCGACAGAGTCAGCGTCTTCGCCGCAAGCAGACAATGAAAATTCATCTAAGAGTTTCTTTCCTTCGTCAACTCTCTTGTTGTACGAAACATATTCCCCCATAAAAGCTCCGCAAGCTTTTCCGTGAGGAATATTATTATACATAGTCAAATTATAGCCGAGAGGATGATTGGATCCCGTTCCGGCAATATCAATAGCTATTCCACCGGCAGAAGCTGCACACATAAGACCTTCACGAAGAGATAATAATACTGTATCCATATCAGATTTATCAGTACTGTCTATTTTCTTAAGTGCCTTATAGATTATTCCACCGCCGTAAATTGAAAGCATTTTTGAAATTTCGGTTGCTTTAGGTGACAAATATGACTCAATACAGTGACAAAACGTGTCTAGAGCCGTTGACACCGTATATGAAAGAGGCAAACTGTTAGTGTATTTGCTGTCAAGAAAAGAACATTTAGGATAAGAGTATTTGCTTTTAAAAGATTTTTTAATATTCTTTCCATCTATAGTCAAAATAGAATATCTATTAGATTCACTGCCAGTACCTGCTGTTGTAGGAATAGCAATAATCGGAAGCGATTGCTTTAGTCCGCTGCCGAAAATATCAAGAGGAGATATTTCTGAATTTGCTGCATATGCTGCAATTGCCTTTCCGGCATCAAGGGGAGAGCCGCCGCCAATTGCAATTATAAAATCCGCTCCAAATTCACTTGCAACCTGTCCGCCTTCATAGCAAACTGATACAAGCGGATTTTCCGTTATTTTGTTATAAACTACATATCCTACATTTTTTTCGTCAAGTACACGTGTAACGTCGTCAAGTGCACCGCACTGCTTTGCAGAATTTCTTCCGCAAACTATTACACATTTTTTTCCAATAGCAAGTTTATCGCCATTATCAATAACAGAATTATATCCTGAGATTAATTCTGTAGGCAAATAAAAACTAAAATTCATTTTTATCTCCTTACTTTAAATTTAAGGGCTGTTGTATATACAACAGCCCTCCTGTATCTAGTATTAGTTAAATAAACTCCACTTGAAATATACGGAGCCTGCCGTGTTCGGAGGTGTACCTCCTTCTGTTTCTGCAGGAGGCATATCGTTTACCCAGTTAACTAAAATTTCATCGTTCTCGCAACGTTCCCAATAATCATTAATGAGACGATTCACTTCAGCTTCACTGGTTGC
>JAZNAB010000131.1:0-3672 GCA_045586285.1 Candidatus Flemingiibacterium sp.
CTTTAAATTTGAGTTTAGAAGTTTAGATAAGAAAGGATAACGTTATGTCTAATTACATATTAAGTTGTTGTTCAACGGCTGACCTTTTTTATGATCACTTTGTGAGTAGAGATATTCATTATATTTGTTTCCATTACAGTATGGATGGAGTAGAATACGATGACGACCTTGGACGCTCTATGTCACCTGATGCTTTTTATGCCGCTATGGTAAACGGTGCCGATACAAAAACATCTCAGGTTAGTGTAGGTGAATACACCACATTCTTTGAAAAGTTTTTGTCAGAAGGAAAAGATATTCTTCACGTTTCCATTTCTTCAGGCATTTCCGGCTCTGTTCAGTCTGCAAGAAATGCTGCAAAAGCTCTTTTGGAAAAATATCCGGAACGTAAAATCAGAATTGTAGACTCTCTTGCTGCATCCTCTGGATACGGTCTTCTTGTTGATAAAATGGCTGACCTCAGAGATGATGGTATGGATATTGACGAGCTTGCTGATTGGGCTGAGGAAAATAAGCTTAGAGTTCACCATTGGTTCTTTTCATCTGATCTTACATTCTATGTAAAGGGAGGAAGAGTTTCAAAGACAGCCGGTGCTATCGGCGGAATTCTCGGTATTTGCCCACTTCTTAATGTTGACGTTAATGGAAAACTTATTCCAAGAGAAAAAATCAGACCTAAAAAGAAGGTAATTGCTCGTATAGCGGAAATGATGAAAATATATGCTGATGATAGAGCTGATTATTCTGAAAAATGCTATATAAGTAATTCTGCTTGTTACGAAGACGCAAAGGCTGTTGCTGATATTATTGAGGGTTACTTCCCGAAGCTTAAGGGGAAAGTTCTTATAAACAACATTGGTTCTACAATAGGTAGCCATTCCGGTCCAGGTACTGTAGCTTTATTCTTCTGGGGCGATAAACGCTGCGATTAAGCCTTAAAAAACAAATTACATTACATTGAGGATTCCTTTATTTATAAAGGTTTGGTATAAAGAATGAATAACAATGAAAATGCAATTGTTTACAATAACGGTACGTCAGCTGATAATATGAATGATATTAAATCGCTTGACGGTAAGCTTTTTGCTTCTATGCTTTGCGGTGGAGCATCACAGCTTCGTGCTAAAGCTGAGGAAGTAAACAATTTGAATGTCTTTCCTGTACCCGATGGCGACACAGGCGACAATATGAGTATGACAATTGAGGGTGGAGTTATTGCAATAAAGGACATTGAAACCGACGATTTATCTGTTGTGGCAGATAAGATGTCACAAGGAATGTTGCTTGGTGCAAGAGGTAATTCCGGAGTTATTTTATCACAGTTCTTTGCTGGTATAAGCAAAGGAATTGGTAATGCCCAAATTGCCGATGTTGCTTTATTTTCTGAAGCACTTAAATGCGGTGTTAAGCAGGCGTATGCGGCTGTTATGAAGCCCACGGAGGGAACTATTCTTACAGTTGCAAGAGAATCGGTTGAGTATGCTGTTGCAAGGGTTGATGAAAACAGTACATTTCTAAGTTTATTTGAAGATCTTATGTCTGAAATGCACCGTTCTCTTGACCATACTCCAGAGCTTTTAGCTCAGTTAAAAGAAGCAGGTGTCGTTGACAGCGGCGGAGCAGGGTTTTTATATATAATGGACGGCTGTCAAAGAATTCTTAAAGGAGAAGAAATTGACGGTATTGCAGAAAGTTTAATGCAAAACAAAGCACAAACCATTGACTTTTCAGCTTTTACTGCTGACAGTGAAATGACATATGGTTACTGCACTGAGCTTTTATTGCAGCTTCAGAATTCAAAAGTGGATACTGATGCTTTTAGTGAAAATACTATTAAAGATTTTCTTGTTACAGTCGGAGATTCTATAGTTGCTTTTAAAACCGGCTCAATAATAAAAATTCACGTTCATACAAAAACACCTGAGAAGGTGCTCAAATTCTGCCGCCAATTTGGCGAGTTTCTTACAGTGAAAATTGAAAATATGAGCGTTCAGCATAGCAGTGAAGAGAAAAAAACCGAGATTAAAGCTAAACGCCGTGTTGATAAAGATTTTGCAACGATTGCTGTTGCTTCCGGTGACGGAATTGAAAAACTGTTTTATGAGCTTGGCGTTGATTACGTAGTAAGAGGCGGTCAGACTCAAAATCCCTCTGCACAAGATTTTGTTGAGGCTTTTGAGTCGGTAGAGGCGTCAAATATATTTGTATTCCCCAACAATTCCAATATAATTATGGCTGCTAATCAATCGGCGTCGCTTTATAAAGATGCAAATATTTACGTAATAGAAAGTAAAGATATTGGAATGGGTTATTCCGCAATTTCTGCGATGAATTATCAGTCGGGTGATCCAAAACAGATTTGTGAAACTTTTATTGGCGCAATGGCTGCCGTTTCTACAGGATTTATTTCAACTGCAGTCAGAGATGCAACTCTTGGCGGTGTAAATATTGAGAATGGTGATTTCATTGGTTTTGTTGGAAAAGAGATGAGAGTTTCCACAAAGAGTATGCTTGAATCTGCTAAGAATTTGTTATCTACAATGTTAAATGGCGATACTTATCTTGTTACAGCCTTTATCGGAAAACAGGCTACTGCAGAAGATGTTGCAATTCTCGAAGAATTCATCTGTGATAACTACCCGGATATTGAATTTTACAGTTTTGACGGCGGTCAAGAAGTTTATCCGTTTATTTTCGTTGTCGAATAATTTAAGGAGCTGTTACTTATATAACAGCTCCTATTTAAACATTATTTTGCTAAATAATATTGACAAATCTCAAAAAATATGGTATACTATTATGGTATTAAGGGATATAGCCAAGTCGGTAAGGCACAGGACTTTGACTCCTGCATTCGTTGGTTCGAGTCCAACTATCCCTGCCAGAAAAAAAGCACTTGCGATGCAAGTGCTTTTTTATATTAAAATGGTTTTAAATTTTAAACGAAAATTATGATAAGAAGAGAACAACCGGCTTGATAACATCTAATTTTTCATTAATGATATATGTATCATTTTCAAATGAGAATGTACAATTTTCTAGCTTTCCGTCAGGTGTAAATTTCATCATAAACAATGCGTGAGTAGTGGCGCCTGAACACTGTTGCTCAATTATATCATCGCAAATTCCATCAACGTGCAATGGGTCAAGTGACATTATTTATAAGTTTAACATTGTTGTTCTCTTTTTTGTTTTCTAAATTGCTTTGGAGTAGTGCCCACAAATTTTGTAAACATAGATTCAAAACCTTGTCTTGTTTCATATCCGCATTGCTCGGATATTTCTTCAATTGTAAGTTCTGTGTTGTTTAGAAGCAGCTTCGCAGCATCAAGCCTGACATCTCTCAGCTTTTCTGTGAATGTCATTCCAAAACATTCATTAAGTATTCTTCTCATTTGAGTTCTGCTGTAAGAAAGGGAAGCACATAGTTCATCTAACGTGATTTGTTCCATATAGTTTTCATATAGGTAATCTTCAATTTTATTATAAAGAGATATACGTTTATCTGCTTCATTTTCAGAAAAAGGCGGAAGTACCACATTATGTTCAAGTATATATGAAAAAATAGTGCATAGCAGCATTTTTTGCCGTGAAGAAACCGATTTGTTATTTTGTATCTTGCTGATTCTTTCGAGTTCTTGTATTGTTTCAAAAACAAACAGCTTTTCAAAT
>JAZNAB010000132.1:0-7403 GCA_045586285.1 Candidatus Flemingiibacterium sp.
TGGGATCAAGACCAGCAGCAGGCTCATCAAGAATTAATATATCAGGTTCCATTGCCATAATTCCTGCAATCGCAACACGGCGTTTCTGACCACCCGACAGCTCAAAAGGAGATTTATCAAGCATTTCTTCGGAAATACCGCAAAAGATTGCGGAATTTTCAACTCTTTTAGCAATTTCATCGGAGTTAAGTCCCATATTCTTTGGTCCGAAAGCGATATCTTCTCTTACTGTTTCTTCAAAAAGTTGGTATTCGGGATATTGGAAAACAAGCCCAACTTTAAACCGAAATTTTTGAATATTCTTTGGATCAGCCCATATATCTTCTCCGCAAATAATTACTTTGCCCGATGATGGTTTTGCAAGTCCGTTAAGAAGAGATACAAGCGTCGATTTTCCTGATCCGGTATGGCCCATAAGACCGGTAATTAAACCGCTTTTTATTTTTAGCGTAACATCACTTAACGCAACCTTACAAAAGGGTGTGTCCGGTGAATATACATATGAAACATTTTCAAGCTCTACTGCGTACATAACACAAGCCCTTTCGCAGATTAAATCAAAGTTTGTTTTTGCTGTAATAAGACATTATTTCGTCTGCACAGTCTTCAACCGAAAGCTTATTATAAGAAATATCAATTCCCGATTTATATAGACCGTACAAAACATCTACAGTCTGAGGCACGTCAAGACCTATTTCTTCAAGATGTTCTACTTTTGTAAATACATCTTCCGGTTTGCCGTCAAGTTCAATTTTACCGTCATTAATAACAACAACTCTATCACAAAGCGCCGCCTCATTCATATAGTGCGTTATTAGAAGAACTGTGATTCCGCGTTCTCTGTTGAGTTTAAGAATTGTATTTATGACTTCTTTTCTTCCTGATGGATCAAGCATAGCTGTAGATTCATCAAAAATAATACATTTGGGCATCATCGCAATTATACCTGCAATTGCAATACGTTGTTTTTGACCGCCCGACAGCTGATGCGGTGAGTGCTTTTTAAACTCGGTCATTTTAACACATTCTAAAGCATTATCAACACGCCGTCTGATTTCTGATGATTCAACCCCAAGATTTTCAGGGCCAAAAGCAATATCTTCCTCAACAACCGTTGCAACAAGCTGATTATCAGGATTTTGAAAAACCATACCGACCTTGCGGCGATTTTCAAAAATATCATCTTCGGATATATCTGGATTGGTAATTTCAAGTCCGTCAATTGTAATTTTACCCGATGTAGCAAGTAAAATCATATTAAGAATTTTAGCAAGTGTAGATTTTCCCGAGCCGTTGTGACCAAGAATAGCAACTAAGCTTCCCTCTTCTATTTCAAGATTAAGATTTTCGAGAACGGGAATCTCAACACCGTCATTGTCTTTATAGGAAAAACACAAGTTTTCAATTTTTATAAATGGAAGCGACACTTATTTGTCCTCCGTTGAAAAATCCAATTTAAAATAAATTTTATTCAAAAAACCATCTAGCGCTTGAGCCGCAAGGAAGAACAGCTCCCGTTTCGCTGACTGGAATACCTATTTCATCAGCAGCAACAATGCCTCCAAAACGAGATTTAACGTGTAAATTCAAAAGATATCCGGTTGCAGACGGAGAAAGTCCCGTTGTATAGGAGTTAACTAAAAAGAATAAAGGTTTTTTTGAAAGAAGTTTAGATGTAAGAGATACTAAATCATCAATATTTTCTTCAAGCTTCCAAACCTCCCCCGACGGACCTCTTCCATAAGAAGGCGGATCCATTATAATCCCGTCATAGTAATTTCCACGACGTATTTCACGCTCGACAAATTTTTTGCAATCATCAACAATATATCTTATAGGGGCGTTTTCTAAGCCGGATAATTTTGCATTTTCTTTAGCCTGAGCAACCATCCCCTTTGCAGCATCAACGTGGCATACAGAAGCCCCCGCTTTTGCGGCTGCAACAGTAGCACCGCCCGTATATCCGAAAAGATTTAAAACCTTTATAGGTCTGTCAGCTTTTTTTATTAAACTAGAAAACCAATTCCAATTTACTGCCTGTTCAGGAAAAAGACCCGTATGCTTAAATCCCATAGGCTTTATAACAAAATTCAGTCCAAGCTCACCGTATGTAATTTTCCATTCAAGTGGAAGCTTATTCTGACGCCAACCACCGCCTCCCGATGAAGAACGTCTGTATACTCCGTCAGCTTTTTCCCAAAGTTTGCTTTTTTTTGAATTTTTCCAAATAACCTGAGGGTCCGGTCTGATAAGAATATACTTGCCCCAGCGTTCAAGTCTTTCCCCGTCAGAAGTATCTATAAGCTCGTAGTCTTGCCAATTATCAGATTGCCACATAGTTTAAAATACCATACTTTCCAATACAAAATTCAAATAATCAACCGCCGTTTTTATCTTCGCCGAGAATATCCGAAAAAATATTCATCTGAACGCCGCTATCACGATTATTATTAGCGTTATAAGGCAAATTTAAATGTTCATAAGCAAGTCTTGTAACACATCTGCCTCTCGGCGTTCTTGATAAATAACCGATTTGCATTAAATAAGGCTCATATACGTCTTCAATGGTTATTGCTTCCTCTCCAACTGTAGCTGCAAGAGTTTCAAGGCCCACAGGACCTCCGCCATAAAATGTTATAATTGTTTCAAGCATTTTTCTGTCTATATTATCAAGTCCGAGTTCATCTATTTCAAGCATATTCAAGGCATCGGAAGCTGTTTTCTTATCAATTCTTCCATTTCCCTTTACCTGAGCAAAATCACGAACACGTTTTAAAAGACGGTTAGCAATACGAGGTGTTCCTCTTGAACGAGATGCAAGTTCAAGAGCGCCTTCTTCATCAATCGAAACCCCGAGAATATTTGCAGATCGTTTAACAATAAATGCAAGTTCCTCTACAGTATACAGTTCGAGACGAAGTAATACACCAAATCTATCACGAAGGGGAGTTGTCAGCTGACCAGCTCTTGTAGTTGCTCCTATTAATGTAAACTTAGGCAAAGGCAAATGAATACTCTGTGCTGACGGCCCTTTTCCGATTATAATATCAACTGCATAGTCTTCCATTGCAGGATAAAGTATTTCCTCTACCTGTCTTGGAAGACGGTGAATTTCGTCAATAAAAAGCACGTCTTTTTCATTTAAATTTGTAAGAAGAGCAACAAGATCTCCTTGCTTTTCAATGGCAGGGCCGCTTGTTACACGAATGTTTACTCCAAGTTCATTAGCAATGATGTTCGAGAGCGTCGTCTTTCCAAGACCGGGCGGGCCATACAGTAAAACGTGGTCTAAAGTATCATCACGAAGCCTTGCAGCATCAATGCTTATCTTTAAATTTTCCTTAGCTTTATGTTGTCCGACATAGTCAGTTAATGTTGTCGGTCTGAGGCTTTTTTCATTATCGTAATCTTCCGACAACGCCTTAGCATCTGTAAGACGACTGTCAAAGCCTTCGTTTTCATCGAAATAATTCATATTCTATGACCTTTCGGTTTGATTCAAATTTATTTCATAAGACGTTTAAGTGCGCTTGTAATCAGAGCTTCAAGGGGGAGGTTTTGAAAATCAAGTCCCGACAAAGCTTCTGTCGCCTCGCTTTTAGAATACCCAAGCACAAGCAAAGCGTTAACGGCATCGGCAGGTTTTCCTCCGCCCACAACTCCGGCAGGAGATGCAACAACAGCCTCCGATCCGTATTCTTTTGCAATCTTATCCTTGAGCTCAAGTACAATTCTTGCTGCAGTTTTAGCACCGATACCGCTTGCTCTGCCGAGAAGCTTAACATCTGATGAGCAAACAGCAGCAGCAAACTGTCCGGGGGTTAATGTTGATAAAATGGATATTGCCGCCTTAGGTCCAACGCCGGAAACGCCGAGAAGCTGCTTGAATGCAGAATGTTCCTCTACAGAATAAAAGCCAAAAAGTTCCATAGCATCTTCTCTTACAGCAAGATATGTGTAAAGCTTTACAGTGTTCCCAAGTTTAGATGAAATAGCAGCAAGGGTTGTGTTTGATACAGTAAGCTTATATCCGACTCCGCCACAATCAATTACAACAGTGTGTGCTTCTGCCAGACAAAGTTCGCCTTTAAGATGATAATACATTATAAACTCCGTTCCGCCGCATAAATTTGGCTATTTTCTATGAGTATAATAGTCTTTATTAAAATAACCGCTCATCTTTGACGTTCCTGTATTTGCGTGACATATAGCAATAGCAAGAGCATCGCAGGTATCATCGAGCCTTGGTACATTTTCAAGCTTTAACAAAAGTCCAACCATTTGCATAACCTGCTTTTTAACTGCCCGTCCGTATCCGACAACAGCTTGTTTTACCTGAAGAGGTGTATATTCGGAAATTTTTAAACCGTGTTTTTTCGCTGAAAGAAGTATTACTCCTCTTGCCTCAGCTACCGGAACCATAGTCTTTTGATTTGTGTTGAAAAAGAGCTCCTCTATTGCCATTTCCTCAGGATGATACGTTTCTATAAGTTCGCTTATTCGATCATAAATGGCATTTAGTCTTATTTCGACATCTGTATGAGCAGGTGTTTCTATTGAGCCGTGTGCAAGAGTGGTAAACCGTGAATTTTTATACTCAATTATACCGTAACCAACGATGGCAATTCCAGGGTCGATACCAAGAATAATCACAAGTACCACTCCTTACGTTTATAATTAAATAAAAATATTTTTATATTATTTATATAATATATAATTATATCATAAAAAAAATGATTTGTCAACAATATGCTTAGGCTTTTGCCTCAAGCCAGGAAACGCCCATAGCTGCTTCTACAATAAGCTCAACAGATAAATCAATACAGTTTTCCATCTCGGAAATTAAAATTTCCTTCACTTTATCAGCATCATCAGCATTGCAATCAACTATCAATTCATCGTGAACCTGTAATATAAGCTTTGCGTCAAGCCCGCTTTTTTCAAGAGCTTTATCTACACGGCACATAGCAATCTTTATTATATCAGCAGCACTCGCTTGTATTGGGGCGTTCATTGCAACCCTTTCTCCAAAAGCTTTTAATACCTTTTTTTGCGATGAAAGTTCGGGAATATATCTTCTCCTGCCAAGCATTGATGAAACATATCCGTCCGATTCTGCCTTTAAAATTATATTTTTTAAATACTCTGCAACCTTAGGGTATCTTGCAAGATAAGTTTCAATATACTCACCCGCCTGGCGTTTAGTAACACCGATATCCATAGCAAGTGAAAAGTCACTGATGCCGTAAACAATGCCGAAATTTACTGCTTTCGCACGTTTTCTCATTTCACTTGTAACCGCTTCTATCGGAACTCTGAAAACCTGTGACGCAGTAACTGTATGAATATCAATACCGGAGTTGAAAGCTTCTATCATATTCTCGTCACCTGATATATGTGCAAGTAGGCGAAGCTCAATTTGAGAGTAGTCGGCATCAATTAAAACTCTGTTGTCACCGTTTGGTATAAAATACTTTCGCATTTGGCTTCCTAGCTCAGTTCTGATCGGAATATTCTGCAAATTAGGTTCTGTTGATGAAAGTCTTCCCGTCGCAGTTAACGCTTGATTGAAACTTGTGTGAATAAGTCCGTTTTCATCTGCTGCTTTAACAAGACCTTCTCCGTAAGTGGATTGAAGCTTTGTTAATTGTCTGTATTCAAGAATATCAGCAACTATAGCGTGATACGGCGCTAATTTTTCAAGGATATCAACGCTGGTGCTGTAATAACCACTCTTGCTTCTTTTTCCGTGAGGAAGCATCAGCTTTTCAAATAAAACATCTGAAAGCTGTTTCGGAGATTTTATGTTGAATTTACACCCTGCAAGCAAATATATTCTTTCTTCAAGCATATTTGCGTTTTCAAGTAAATAATTTGAAAACTCACATAGGCCTTTAACGTCAATTTTAAAGCCTCTTTTTTCCATTTTTGCAAGAACTGCTGCAAGCGGAATTTCAATATCGTGTAATAATGATTTTTGTCCTCGTTCATCTATAATCTTTTCAAGAATATCTGATAATTCAAAAAGCTCAGCAGAATTACACTCACCGCTTGACTCTCCAAGATAACTTAGTTTAAGCCGAGATAAATCAAAAGAACTTTCAGTTGGATTTACAACATATGCAGCGAGCATTACATCGTAATCGAATAGTATTTTATCTTCAAGATTGTACTTATGATAAATGGACTTTGAATCATAAACGCAAAGCTTTGTGCCGTCTTTTTGTAATTTTAATAAAATTCCGACTATATCCTCATTGGGACAAGTAAAAATATGGCTTTTATCTGTTGAAAACATCAATTCATCGCCAAAAATTATAGATACTTTTTCTCTTGAAATTTCAAGAGCAGCATCAACTGCATCAATTGCCTTTTTATAGCTGCATATTGTTAATTTTTTGTTAATTTTACAGTTGCCGTCAGCACTTTCTTCTTTTGATGAATTGCCATTTTCAGTAAGATTAAATCGTTTGATAAGAGCCGAAAACTCAAGCTTGGTAAAAAGGTCTAAAAGTTCGCTTTCATTAGCTGCAGCACGCTCTTTATAACCCAAAATTGATTCTGAGTTTTCGTTAATCGGAGCATCTTTAACAATGGTCGCAAGAGTCTTTGAAAGATACGCCATTTCCTTACCGTCGGAAAGCTTTGTTTTTTGTCCGGGTTTTATTATGGGGCTATCAATGTTATTGTAAACTCCATCTAAATTTCCAAAATCTGAAATAAGCTTTAATGCGGTTTTCTCACCGATTCCGGCAACTCCCGGAATATTGTCAGAACTATCCCCCATAAGCGCCTTAACATCAACAAAAACATCAGGAGTAATGCCGTAATTTTCAATAAACTTTTCCCTGTCAAAATTAATTGTATCATTATTTGTAGCAAGTAAAACTGTTGTTTTTTTATTTATCAGCTGAAGTGAATCACGGTCGCCCGTAAGGATATAGGTAAATACATCACTTTCGCTTCCAAAATTTGAAATAGTTCCAAGAATATCGTCTGCTTCAAAGCCTTCAAGTGTAATCACTTTTGCACCCATAGCCTCAGCGCATTTTTTTGCATAAGGAAGCTGTTCGGCAAGTTCATCTGGCATTCCCTTTCGTCCAGCCTTGTAACCGTCAAACATGTTGTGTCTGAATGTTTTTGCTTTCAAATCAAAGGCTACTGCAAAACCGTCAGGATTAACTTTATCTATAGTTTTTTTTAATATATTTACAAAACCATAAACGGCATTTGTGTTAAGTCCGTCTTTGGTTGTTAATGGACGTATACCGTAAAAAGCTCTGTTTAAAATACTGTTTCCGTCAACAGCAAGAATAACTTTCATAATTTACAGCCCTTTCGATCAAGAGTAAAATTTGTATTATTTTTGTATTATTTATATTATTATACCATAAAATGCTTGT
>JAZNAB010000133.1:0-2331 GCA_045586285.1 Candidatus Flemingiibacterium sp.
AAGAAATTTACTTTTTAAATCCTTTTACTTATTATTTATGTCACAAATATATGGTAAAATTCTACTATCTGAATTAATATAGGAGATAATAATGCTGAGATTAAAAGATATAACAAAAACATATCCTATCGGAAACGACAAAGTTGAAGCCTTAAGAGGCGTTTCCATTGACTTTCGTGACAGCGAATTTGTGTCTGTACTAGGTCAATCGGGATGCGGCAAGACTACTCTTTTAAATATAATAGGCGGTCTTGACTCTTACACTGAGGGAGATCTTATTATAGGCGGTAAGTCTACAAGGCACTTCCGTGACTCTGATTGGGATACCTACAGAAATCATAAAATTGGCTTTGTATTCCAAAGCTACAACCTAATACCTCACCAAAGCGTTCTATCTAATGTTGAACTTGCCCTGACTCTTTCAGGCGTTTCAAGATCAGAACGCCGCCGCCGTGCAATAGAAGCACTTAATGCTGTAGGGCTCGATGATCAGATTCATAAAAAGCCATCTCAAATGTCCGGCGGTCAAATGCAACGAGTTGCAATTGCAAGAGCGCTTGTTAATAATCCCGATATACTTCTTGCCGATGAGCCAACCGGTGCTCTTGACTCTGAAACAAGTCTGCAGGTTATGGAAATACTCAAAAATATAGCAAAAGACAGACTTGTTATTATGGTAACACATAACCCGGAACTTGCTCAAACATATTCCACAAGAATAATCAAGCTTCTTGACGGCAAGGTTATCTCAGACTCTATGCCATTTGATGCAAACGAAAATGAAAGTGTTAATAACATTGATAATAAGGCTATAAATCAAAAGAAAAAGCATAAGGAAGTACAAAAAAATAAATCTATGTCATTCTTTACTGCTCTTTCTCTTTCCCTGAATAACCTTATGACAAAAAAAGGAAGAACATTTTTAACAGCATTTGCCGGAAGTATTGGTATTATAGGAATTGCATTGATTTTGTCAATATCAAACGGAATAACTCTCTATATTGATGAAGTTGAGGAAAATACTCTTTCTAGTTACCCTATTACTATTGAATCGCAAACTGTTGATTTAACAGCGCTTATGGAAACCCTTGTCGGTCAAAAAGAAATTTCCTTGTCTAGACCCCTTGATAAAGTATATTCAAGTGATATTATGGGAGATATGCTCTCTGCTATGACGTCAGAGGTTAAAGCCAATGACCTTGCCTCTTTTAAAGCATATATAGATAACGAGTCAAACGGTTTTATGGAGCTTACCAGTGATATAAAATACGGCTATTCTACCGAGCTTAACATTTATACTTTAGCCGACTACGGTAACGGTGAAGAAATTGTTCAAGTATCACCAAGCACCGTATTTAACAGTGCAGGAATGGGACAGCTTGGTGAAATGGCTGAGATGTCTTCTAAGTTTGGCTCTATGTCCACTGGCAATATTGAGATTTGGGAAGAATTACTTGGAAACAAAGAACTGCTTTCAAATCAATATGATGTAATCGCAGGTAAGATGCCTGAAAATTGGAATGAAATTGTAATTATCGTAAATAAGAATAACGAAATCAGCGACCTTGCCCTGTTTGCCCTCGGTTTAAAAGACCAAAGCACTCTTGAAGGTATAATGGCTGATATAATGAACGGAAAGTTTACTCAAGACGAATCAACCAGCTACACCTATGATGAGCTTTTAGCCCTTGAATTCTATCTTATTCCAAATAGTGATAAATATAAAAAAGATGGAAGTATATGGGTAGATTCTTCTGATGATGACGAATATATTCGTACACTTCTTACAGAAGATAACAAGTTAAAAGTTGTTGGAATTATCCGCCCAAGCGAAGATGCCACAGCTACAAGTGCTTCCGGAAATATTGGATATACCTCTATGCTTACAGAGTATATTATTACAAAAATAAATGACAGTGAAATTGTAAAAGAACAGATTGAAAATGCCGATACAGATATCTTTACAGGTATTAAGTTTAAAACTGATAAAGATGAAGAAACAACTATGACTATGGAAGATGTTGAAGCCTATATTGCAACACTTCCCGAAGTTGAAAAAGAAAGTATATCGGGTTCAATTGCAGGAATGAAAGCTTCCGGTATGCCGGAAGAACAGATTGTGCAAATGTTTGCAGATGCGTTAAAGAACCGTTCTACCGACGCTACCTATGAGGGCAACTTGTTAAAGATTGGAGTTTCAGACCTTGAAAACCCATCATCAATTCAAATTTTCCCTAAAGATTTTGAATCAAAGGAACTTATTTCCGATAAAATAGAAGAATATAACAAAACACAAACTGAAGCCGGTAAAATCAGTTACACTGATTATAT
>JAZNAB010000134.1:0-10311 GCA_045586285.1 Candidatus Flemingiibacterium sp.
ATAAAAAACACGGCGTTAAAAAACGCCGTGTTTTTATTGTATTGTTCGGTAAAAACTACCCTAACAGATTGCCGCCTGCCGTTTCTATTAAAAAAATACACCTGTAACAAAAATTTCAATTCCGATAATAATTAGAATTGAGCCGCCAAGAATACCTGCCCTCCCTGCAAGACGTGTACCAAACTTGCGTCCCAGATACAGTCCGGTAAAACATATAATAAAGGTAACAACAGCAATTATAAAAACCGACAAAAGAGCTTCCAAAAAAGAATAATCTGCTATCGTAAACCCAACCGAAAGAGCATCAATTGAGGTTGCTATTCCTTGAATCATAACAGCACCAAGAGTCAGCTTTGTGCAACAGCAGTTTTCTTTCGGGCATTTAATGCTGTCAAGGATCATCTTTCCGCCTATCCAAAGTAAAAGAACAAGCGCAATCCAAGGAATTAATTTTGAAAAAGAGCTGAAATATTTTACGAGAGAATGTACGCAAACCCAACCAATAAGCGGCATCACTGCCTGAAAGCCGGCAAAAGCACCTGCAATCCCAATTTGTTTATGCAGTTTCATTTTCGGTTCGGCAAGACCGTTGGCAAGAGATACGGAAAAAGCGTCCATAGCAAGTCCTGCGCCAAGCCCCAAGCTCATAATTACAAGCGATAATAAATTATCCATTATTTCCCCTTCTGCTATTTATCTTTCGCATTAAAAAGCGGTGTTCCAATAAAGCCAACCTGTTTAAAATCTGACAAATTGTGTCTGATAATATAGTCAATACAGCTTACTATCATTTTTGATAAAAGCATATATCCCATAGGATTCATATGAGTGCCCAAATAGAATTTATTCTGAAACTCCTGAGTATGTGTAGGTGAATATGTATAAAGATCAATTACATAGGTATTATCAAAAATCTCAGCCATTTCGTGAAGTCGCTCGTTATGCATCTTCTTTTTTTCGTTATGCTCATCAGAAACCCCCTTCGGCATACTAACAAGAAAAATCTTTGCTTTTGGCTGAACTTCTTTTATTTTGGAAATTATTTTTCCATACTCACCGCAAAATGTATCAGCATTGTTATTATAGTTCCCTATATCAATATCTGACATTGTGCCAAGCTCAAAATTTTTATTTAACAGATCATTTACTCCAAGAGCAACTATATATGCACTGCAAAGCTTATCATTAGCAAATGCGCCTATTTCATTGCTAAATGATTGGTTAAATTCCTTTGCAGTCATACCGCCTTTTGAAAAATTATATACACGGCTTCCAATAGCTCTGCCAATAAACTGCCCCCAAGAATATTCGTACATATCATTAAATTTAACATTTGTTCCGTCTGCATCGGTAGACTCAAATTCACCTGATGCAAGACTGTCGCCTATACAACCGATTGTACGAAAAATTGCAGCATACCCGCCATCATCGCAAATATTGTCAAGGGGCTTTTCATTTTTGTCATCTATTGCCCCAACATAATCAAATATATTCATTTTTCAAAAATCCTTTCTGTATATATTTATTTTAAACCAAACTTAAAACAAGCGGAATTGTGATTAATGAAAGTACAATTGAAATAACAGCAAGACTTGCACCGAGTTTGCAATCTTTATTTAATGTCCTCGGGAAAACAATAGTGTTCATTCCGCAAGGCATAGCATAAGTCATAAGCGCAATAAGTACAATACTTTCATCTGTTCCGATCAGCTTCAGAGCGCCGCACAGAATAAGAGGTATTATAATAAGCCGCAGTGCAGATACAATATATGCTTTTTTATTAAATATAACATCAGAAATCTTATAGTCAGCGATGACCATACCTGTCATAATCATACTCACAGGTGACATACAAGCACCTGCTTTTGATATTGTGTCAACCAAAAACGACGGAAGCTGTATATTAAATATTCCGATAAGTACTCCCACCAGCATTGAAATTAAGCCGGGATTAAAAAGCTTCTTAAGGGTCATTTTCTTGGAATCTGTCAAAAGCTTGTAGCCTTCGGTGTATGTATAAATTGAAAGAGTAAGGGTAAAAACCATCATCTTCATAAGCATTTTATCGCCATAAACTGAAGCCATTATGGCGTATCCTGCATATCCGAAATTTGCTGTTGTAAGCGAATATGAATATACTCCTCGCTCATAGCTGTCACGAGTAAAAAGCCCGGCAAGTAATTTCGCCGCCACAATCAAGACAGCAAGTATAGCCGCTGAATAAATAATTATCTCATAGTGCTCTTTGAAATCATTTATAGAAAAATTTTCTGAAAAAGTTATAAGGTTTAATGAAGGTATAAAAACATAAAAAAGCAAGTTTGATAAATCTACCGAGGTTTTATCAGTCGCTTTACCTGACTTTTTCAAGACATAGCCAAAACTTGCAAAAAGAACCAAAACAATAACCTGATTCAAAACTATCATCTTTGAAAATCTCCTTTATCCTTAAAAACCGCTTCGTTTTTGAGCCATCAGCCAATTGATACGTAATCCTCCATCGATCAATTAATCGGTTACCCGCTAGTGCAAATATCATAGAATATGCTGAGCAAAACGGTAGTTTTCATAGAATTATACATATTAGTTTTTCATTATACGTTTTTTAAAGCTCAAGCAGCTCCGCAAAATCAAATAAATATGTTGTATACTTCATTTTTTACCATTCAAAAATAATTAAAGATAAAAAAATCACGTTGTTTTAAGTGCTGTTACCCCTGCAAAATAATTGCCTAAAATCAGCAGCAGCAAATAGACCGCATATAACCACAACCAAAGCACAACAAATTGAAAAAGCACTTATATTACTGAAATCACGCAACAAAACAACAGTAAAAAACATTGCCCAAGCAGTATAAGTAATATTTAATCCCATAGCTTTTGATACGCCAATCGAACCAATTGCCCTATAGTAAAACAAATAGGATATTGTTGCAAAAAGCGCCGCAAATGCAATAATCATCAACAAAGGCGCATTTTCTTTTACAAATAATCCTGCAGTAAAATCCAATCCCTTTAAAACCGGAAGGATAATAATTCCATAAAAAAGAGCGGAAACTGTTTGTCTGATTTGCAGAGCGTATTCACTCTTTATAGCAATATCCTTCAAGCATTTTGATAAGATAACGCCTTCTGTTCCCCACCCAAATGCACACATAAAAGCACCGCAAAGTCCAAGCCAAAAGTTTTTTATATCAATTTCCGGAGAACAGCTAAGACCAAAAACTCCGAGTAGAGTCAATAGAAGAAATATCCACTGATACCATTTTATTTTTTCCTTCAGGAAAAAATATGCCAATACACTTCCAATAGCAGGATAAACCGCACTTGCAACAGCACCTATGGACGCCCCCATATAATTAACAGCAAGAACATAGCCCGTCATTCCGATAGGGCCTCCTATCGAAGAAGCAGCTACCAACCATTTGAAATTTTTACTCCTAATTATTGCAAAAACAGCTTTCAGCTTAAGCTTAAAACCATTGATTATAAACATATAAACCGCTGAAGCCGCATCGTGAATAAAAGTACTTACAAAAGGAGCAAGAAATATGCCCTGTTCAGTAGTAACAAAGGGTGACATTGACAATGCAATTCCCAGTATTACCGTTTCAAGTGCCCAAGTAATGCCGGCGGCTATTCCAAAAAACATTGCTATTTTTTCTCCTCAAAGTATTTAAAAATATGCGAAATATCCGGAACTACAAAATCTGCATACATATTCAAGCATTCTCTTTTTTCAGCCGTTTCTCCCACGCCGATTACAGAAACACCTGCATTTCTTGCAAAAATCACATCGGTCATTGTATCTCCAACCATTATAATTTCATCTTTTTCAATATCGTTTAACTTAGAAAAATCCAATATGCAATAAGGGTCAGGCTTAACCGGAGTTTTTCCGTCATCGGTGTATATTTTACAAAACAGATCTTCAATTCCTAGCTTTTCAAGACACAAATGAGTAATTTCGGGGTTATCTGTAGTAACCACTGCTAACTTAATACCTTTATTTGTCAAATCAATTAGCACATCTCGAATATTCGCACAGGTTGGCTTAACATTCCCTGAAGCTATATTTAAATTATAGGCATCTAACACCATACGAACAATTTTTTCTTTTGGTATATTGCACCCGTATTTTTTCAGTACGTCATTCATAGCCAGGGCTATTTGCTCATATGTACCCTTACACAGCACTCCGTCAATGTCAGCAACACCGTTTTTTACACCGATTTCAGCAAGTAATTCCTCCGTCGGAATATCTTCACGGTTTAGCTTTTTTAAAATATACTCTATTGCTTTAACCGAAACTGTAATCCAGAATGAGTCAAAATCGATAAGAGTGCCGTCTTTGTCAAAAACGATTGCTTTTACCACAATCTCCGCCTCCGTAATTGTTATATAAAATATAGGTTCTTATGCCTATTTAAAAGCCGAATTTGTCAGCAAGGAAACCTTCAAAACTGTTCCGTATAAACAAAAAGCAAGGTAAATATATGAATTAATTCGAACTATGCCCCCGAAACGTTTATTTACATATCAGACGGCATAAGGGTTCAGAGCGATTTCCATTTTGGTGGCAGCGACAAAATCGGCGGACGTGTTAGTGCATATTAAAGCAAATGCATTTTGCCCATACGGCAACTACCGTATCTGAAAATAATTATTTACACGAAACACAAAAGTAAGTTATAGTTTCCCATTGTCATTAATCTTTAAACGCTGATTTATATAGGATATTTTCCGGATTCCAAATCATAAATAACCCTTGCAATAGCATCTTCTTCATTGCTTAGTGTTATATACTTAGCTTCATTTAAAGCGTTAGGACTTGCGTTGGACACAGCTATACTGATACCCGATGCTTTAAACATAGAAATATCGTTATCATAGTCACCTATAGTAATACTTTTGTTGACATCTACATTCAGATAATCACAAAGTTTTGTAATTGCTGTTCCTTTTCCAATCCCTTTCGGCAAAATTTCATAAAGTGATTTTTCGGAACGAACAAATTCAAACTCATTTGCCAAGCGATGCGCTTTCAACATTTGTGAAAGCTTTTTAATCTCTTCATCATCTTCGCTTCCAAAAAGAATTTTTGCTATAGGCTCTTGTACATCTTCATAATGACGAACTATATTTTCAGCCATTGTCGTCTTTCTAAATCTTTTCATAGTTTCATTTTCTTTGGAAAAATAAACTTTATAAAACGTATTAACCTGTATTCCTATATCGGAAAAGTTATCGTCAACATATTTTACAAGCTCTATAACTTTTTCCGGCATAAAAGCTGTCCAAATATATTCATTTTTTATATAATCGTAAAGTCCCGCTCCATTAATACATCCAAAAGGAGCATTTGGCTTTACAGTATCTAGAACGTAAGAAACAAAGAAAGGCATTCTCCCTGTAACAAAGGTGAAAAAGCCACCTTCCCTCTTAAAATATTCAATAGCATTTATATTTTCTT
Organism: Candidatus Flemingiibacterium sp.; assembly: GCA_045586285.1. Taxonomy (GTDB): domain Bacteria; phylum Bacillota; class Clostridia; order Oscillospirales; family CAG-272; genus Flemingiibacterium. The sequence continues at coordinate 5,474 of JAZNAB010000134.1, forward strand.
CTGAGATGGTTTTATCTTTTTTAAACAAAGTTCCGTCAAGGTCAGTGCAAATCAAAAATCCATCAAATTTTCCCATAAAAAACTCCTATATATTCTAAGCATCGAACTTCAAAAAATGCAGTTAATCACTGTAGCGCTCTCTTTATGGCAAAAAGCCGTAAGCCTTTATAAATTTTGTAGAACAAAATTCTATGTGTGTCAATTATATCACAATACACCATATTTTTCAATATAATTAGATTAAAAAACAAATAAAAAATGCTCTGCGATTTAATACATTCGCAGAGCATTCTCTTTATTTTAGGAGGAAAATGGTTACCGTATTTTTAGCCGTTACAGTTTCCGCCTGCGCAACCGGACTTCTTAACAAAAGATTCACAGTCAACACACTGGCAAACGGTAGGGTTAGCTTCGTGAGTTGCAATTCTTACGGTATTAAGTGCACAGTAGTTCTCTGCTCCGCAATGATTTTCGCACTGCTTAACAGAACATTCAATAGAGCGATTTGGTGTCTTGTTATCCATTTTAATAACCTTCCTTGTTAAAAATATAGAGCAAGCGTTTTTCGTTTGCACAACTATATTTTGTCCATCAAAAAGTTATTTTAAACAGAAAATAATTTCAAAATTAACGTTTTTCAAGCATTTTTAAAATATAGTTTTTCCTTAAAACAATTGCCGCACCAAGTGATGCCGAAACTGTTTTTTTGCTATAATTAACAGATATATCAGAAAAGCCGTCTTTAAGCTTCTCATTAATTTTTTCTTCAAGAGTAGATTTAATATTCTCACAGATGTTTTTATCGCCAAAAAGCAAAATTTGTTCGGGCTTCAGAAGCATCACTCCGCCGAGAATATTGCAAGCAAAATCCTCGATTGTTCCGCTGAATCCCCATTTAACAGTTTTGTTTTTACTATTAATCAATTCACCGCTGTAAATAGTACCAAAGAGTGCCTTGTTGCTGTTTAAATTTGCCAAAACAGTGGTTTTATCATCTTTGACACTGTCTGCCATAGAATATACAGCAGCAAGACCATTACCGATTATAAGGTCAGCATTTCCTGATAAAACTGTATTAATTTTATCCTTATATTCTTCATATTCAAGCTCCGGGACAACAAAGGAAAAACCAATCGGCTCTATTCCATCGTATTTTGTTAAGGCTTCAAACCCAACTATCAGCATTTCATCAAGGTTTTCTATTTTATGAGTACCAAGAAGCTCAGCACTTATATTGAAAATATATAATAACTTTTCACAAAGATCATATACTAAAATAGCTTTTTCGTTATTCGGATAACAAATTTCACGTCTTCTTCCAACTTTATCAGAAGCCTCTTTCTTTTCAATCAATACTCCATATGAGGCAAGTTCATCAACAGCCTTGCCGACAGTCACCCGACTGAAGCCTGTCAAATTAGAAAGATCCTCACGGCAAATCTCAGGCTTTTCTATAACTGTCTCAAAAACTTTAAATATGCTGTTATAATAGCTGTGCATAAGCTCCCTCCATTCCTCATAAAAATTATACCGCAAATTATAGTTTTTGTCAAGGAATACGGCATATTAACCCAATGACGAAAAATAAAAGTAAATAATTTAAAAAATTTAACTTTCCCCCTTGAAATAATTTCCAAAATGATATATAATGTAAAATGAAAAATAATTATGATTTGACAGGTATATTTGTTTTGTATAATACTACACTTACTTGTTAATTTCAAATAAAGATACATATTTTATTTACTATGGAGGCATTACTATGCTTGAAAAAATTGTTGAAATCATTGCCGAACAACTAGGTTGTGATGAAAATTTAATAACTGAAGCTTCTTCAATTTCAGAAGACCTTGGTGCAGATTCCCTTGAACTAGTAGAAATGCTTATGGCGATTGAAGAACATTTTGAAATTTCTATTCCAGATGAACAGATTGTAAGCTTAAAAACTGTCAGCGATATTGTTTCCTATGTGGAATCAAATATATAATTCAACTATTTTAAATGGGATATCTCGCCCAGCGTTATATCCCTTATTTTTATTTATTGACGAGAGGTTATAACATATTATGTTTAACAACAAAAGCCTTATAGGCAAGCTTGCGCTTTTACTTGCAACGCTTATTTGGGGTACTTCATTTATTATTGTCGAAGATGTTGTCGAACAAATTCCCACAAATGCACTTTTAGCAATCAGATTTTTAAGTGCCGCTGTTATTTTGTCGATTTTCTTTATAAAAAGCACAAAAAAAATAAACAAGGGATACATACTAAAAGGAGCACTTCTCGGAACATTATTATTCCTTGCTTATATGTTCCAAACACTCGGAATAAGCTTTCCAGATAATACACCGGGCAAAAATGCATTTCTGACTGCAGTTTACTGTATTATTGTACCTTTCATAGCGTGGGCATTTTTAAAAAAACGTCCAGACAGATATAACTGCATTGCCGCTGTATTATGTATTGCGGGAATTGGGTTTGTATCTCTTAATGAGAGCTTTTATATGGGTATTGGAGATACTCTTACACTTGTCGGCGGATTGTTTTATGCCTTTCATATTATCGCAGTATCAAAGCTTTCCGAGGGCAGAGATATTATAACCCTTACAATTATACAGTTTTTTACAAGCGGTATATGGGCACTTATTCTGTTCCTTGCAACTGAGTCTTGGAATGTATCCGAAATTACAATAACCCCATCTCTTATTTTCTCAGTAGCATATCTTGCGCTTTGCTGTACTGCAATAGCACTCACTCTTCAAAACTTTGGGCAAAAACATACCTCACCGTCAAGCGCATCAATTATTTTATCGCTGGAATCAGTATTCGGTGTGTTATTCTCAGTGTTTATGGGTAGGGAAACTCCCACAATAAAAATGATTTTAGGTTTTGTTTTAATCTTTATTGCGTTGCTTATTTCCGAAACTAAGCTATCATTTTTAAAAAGGAAACAATAAATAATAACCTCTGCAAACTTAATGTTTGCAGAGGTTTTCTCTATTTAAGCACTTTTTTCAAATAAGCACCTGTGTAAGAACGTGGCTCGTTTGCCACCTCTTCGGGAGTGCCCTCGGCTATAATCTCACCGCCTCCATCTCCACCCTCTGGACCAAGGTCTATAATGTAATCGGCAGTTTTTATCATATCAAGATTATGCTCAATAACAAGTACGGAATTTCCCGTATCTACAAGACGTTGAAGAACGGCAATAAGCTTGTTCACGTCATCAGAGTGAAGCCCTGTTGTCGGTTCATCAAGAATATACATAGTTTTACCGGTAGAGCGCTTAGCAAGTTCTGTCGCAAGTTTTACCCTCTGTGCCTCTCCGCCTGAAAGAGTTGTTGAGGACTGGCCAATTTTGATATATCCAAGTCCGACATCATAAAGAGTACGAAGCTTTCTTGATAATCTCGGCAGACTGTCAAAGAAATTCATCCCCTCTTCAACCGTCATATCAAGAACATCTGCAATACTCTTCCCCTTGTATTTCACGTCAAGGGTATCTCTGTTATATCTCTTGCCTTTACAAGCATCGCAGGTCACATAAACGTCAGGCAAAAAGTGCATTTCTATACACTTAACTCCGTCGCCCTCACAAGCCTCACAGCGTCCGCCTTTAACATTAAAGGAAAAACGCCCTGACGTATATCCTCTTGCCTTTGCATCCTTTGTTTCAGCAAAAAGCTCACGGATATCAGTAAAAAGTCCGGTGTAGGTTGCAGGGTTTGAACGTGGCGTTCTGCCAATCGGACTTTGGTCTATAGCGATAATTTTGTCAAGATGTTCTATTCCCTCAATTCTATCGTACTTTCCGGGATAGGTATGGGCACGGTTTAATTCTTTTGCAAGAGCCCTATAGATAATCGAATTTACAAGAGAAGATTTACCCGAACCCGAAACACCTGTAACACAGCAGAATAAACCAAGAGGTATTTTTGCAGTAACATTTTTAAGATTATTTTGTCTTGCTCCGATTACCGTAAGGAAATTTCCGTTTCCGCTTCTGCGAATCTTAGGAACCATAATCTTCTTCCTGCCCGACAAATATTCGCCTGTGATTGAAGCTTTGTTCGCCATTACTTCTTTCGGAGTACCTGCCGCAACAATTTCACCGCCGTGTATTCCGGCGCCCGGACCTATATCAACAATATAATCCGCTTCCAGCATAGTTTCCTCATCGTGTTCTACCACAATAAGCGTATTTCCCGCATCACGAAGTTTTTTAAGCGTCGCTATAAGCTTTGAATTATCCCGTTGATGTAAACCTATGCTTGGCTCATCAAGGATATATAATACGCCCATTAAAGACGAACCGATTTGAGTAGCAAGACGTATTCTCTGCGCTTCTCCGCCCGAGAGCGTTCCTGCCATTCTTGAAAGAGTTAAATACTCAAGTCCGACACTTTGTAAAAAAACAAGTCTTGACTTGATTTCCTTTATGATTTCTCTTGCTATTGTCCACTCGGTTTCGGTAAATTCAAGATTGTTTACAAAATCAAGCGCCTCTGTAACTGATTTACGGCAAAAATCATCTATACTTATTCCGCCAACAGTAACAGCAAGAGAAATACTGTTTAGCCGTTTTCCGTTACATTCGGGACAAGGAACTTCTTCGATAAATTCCTCATAGTACTCGTTGCCCATCTGTTCAAATCGCTTTTGAATAATATTAATAACACCCTCAAAGGCAATCTTTCTAGGTCTTCCCTCGCCTTCCCAATATCTAGTAATCTCATACATTTCTTTGCCGCTTCCGTAAAGAAGAACGAAAAGCGCTTTTTCAGAATAGTCTTTGATTTTTGTATCGAGATTAAAACCGTATTTTTGTCCTACCGCCT
>JAZNAB010000135.1:0-4254 GCA_045586285.1 Candidatus Flemingiibacterium sp.
GTGCAGGTGAATGCCCGGTAGGCTGCATTAAAGAAGCAGACGGTAAATTTGAAATCGATGCTGACGAATGCATTGAATGCGGTGCTTGTGCAGGTGTTTGTCCTGTAGATGCTCCTAAAGCTGAATAATAATTTCAGTAAATAATTGCCGCCGCATTTTGCGGCGGTATTTTCTATAATATTTCGATATAAAAGTTTTTTATGTAAAATATTTAAAACTTTCGTATCAAGGCAAATGTTTTCATTTAAACCGCCATCGATTTATATTTTTTAAGAAAGGAGTAGTTATAGATATGACTATTACTTATGTTGTCGGCAACTCACTCTATGTAAATACCACTAACCGTTGTTCAAACTCCTGCGATTTCTGTGTTCGTTCCCACGGAGATGAGCTATACGGTGATTTATGGCTTGAAAGCGAACCAACAAAAGAACAAATACTTGAAGATATTGAAAAGCGTGATCTTAACACATATAAAGAGCTTGTATTCTGCGGTTACGGTGAACCTACAGAGCGACTTGATGATATTATTTACGTTTGCAAAGAAATCAAGAAAAAATCTGATATTCACATCAGAATTAATACCAATGGTCACTCTGATCTAATAAACAAGCGTGATACAGCTCCCGAATTCAAGGGCTGCTTTGATACTGTTTCAATCAGTCTAAACTGTGCTGATAAAAAAAGCTATCAAGAAGTTTGCCACTCTGAATTCGGCGAAGAATCCTTTGATGCACTTATTGATTTTGCGGGAAGAGTAAAAAGTTATGTTCCTAACGTTATTTTATCGGTTGTAAGAGGTTCAATCCCGGATTCTGATATTGATATATGCCAAGATATAGCAGACAGAGTCGGTGTTACGCTCCGTGTCCGTGAAATGCTTTAAATAACAAAAATGCAAGATTAAGATTTACTTCTTTGTCTTGCATTTTTTTAATAACTGTATAAAAAAACAACCTTGCACTACGGCAAGGTTGTTTTATATTATTAAATTACTTTACAGCGCTAATTGAGGTAATGTGTGTGTTAACACCATTATACCAATAAATGAAACCTTCTACATCAACAATGTCGCCAACTTTAAGTGTTTCAAATGCCTTATAAACATCTGTGTCAGGACCTGTAAGGTAGCTTTCAACACAGAAATCATATGTACCTTCACCAAGAGTAAACTTTACATAAATATCAGAGTTAGCTGCAGGAGCTCCATTCTGATATTCTACGGCAGCAATTGTAAGACCCTTGAAAGAAGCAAATTTGTTCTGATGCTTAATAAGATCTTCAGTGCCGAGAAGTGCAGTTGCATCAAATGCAGGAGCGATATATGTTACGCCCTCAATGATTTCGTATGTTGCATCAATAATTTCAACTTCTTCTGCCCAAGCACTCTTGTAGCCTGTAACCTTAATCTTTGTGCCTTTAACTAACTTATTATAATCTTCCTGGGATATAGGCATATTGTAGATGAAGTATGCGCCTTCTGTATCCTGAGTATAGATAGTAGCAACACCAACACCGTCTTTTTCCCACCAGCCCTGTTTTGCCTGAACGTAAGCTTCAATAACTACTTCAGAATCAAGAGCTGCTGCATCATATTCTGCATAGGTCATTGTGCCTTCGGACTTTGTGTCCTTGAATTCGGTTTCTCCGCAAGCAACAAATGCAAATGCGAGAACTGCAACTAAAAGTATAGCTAAAATTTTCTTCATTTTCAAATCTCCTTTTACAACTTAAAGTTTTAATAAACTATACAATTATATTATACACAATTTTGGAAAAAAGTCAAGGATTTTTGCTTATTTTTTAATGCTCTAAATTATAAAAAACATTGCATACAAAGAAAAGTTCTGTTGATTTTGTATGATATATATTCAATTTACCATTTTGCCCGCAGACATTATATATACTGTATCAGCCATTTTTGCTATTTTATCATCATGCGTTACCATAACAAGCGTCTGACCAAGCTCTTTCCTTGTAGTAAGTAAAAGCTCTATCAGCTCTTCCCTGCTATTTTTATCAAGATTACCTGTCGGTTCATCAGCAAAGAGTATAGACGGTTTGTTAATAAGTGCTCTTGCCGCTGCTACACGCTGTTGCTGTCCTCCGGAAAGTTCACTTGGCAAGTGATGCAGTCTATCTCTAATTCCAAGCATTTCTACAAGGCTATTAAAATATTTTTCATTATACTTCCCTCCAATAATTTTTTGAGGCAAAAGTATATTTTCCTTTGCGGTTAAAACAGGAAGTAAATTAAAAGACTGATATATAAAGCCTAAGTTCTTACTTCTGAAATCAGAAAATTCATTATCTGACATATCATAAATATCACGTCCGTTTATGTAAACTCTGCCGCTTGTGGCTTCTTCAAGTCCAGCCATCAGATTCAGTAAAGTTGATTTTCCTGAACCTGACTCACCTACTATAGCAACGAATTCACCTTTTTTTACTGTCAGATATACTTCATCTACAGCTTTTATATGTAAATCTCCCTGAAAAAAAGTCTTAGTAAGCGCTTTCGTAACAAGAACGTGATCTTCAGGTATGGAAGGATTTTTTTCAATAATTCTCATAAAATTATATCCTTTCTCTTAATCAAGACTTTGAAGAGAATATATAGTTGAACGCTTATAGAAGTGTATGACTGCCTTGAAACAGCCACACAAGGTTGGAATAAAAATTATAAGCACACTAACAAGCACCTCAACAATATAACATATCAGCAAATTAAAACCGGATGAAGACGGTGAAAAAATCATAAAAAATATAATTGAAAAAAGCATTGCCATAATCGCTTCTACTATTCTTGGGTAAAGCACAACTTTTAAAAGTGATTTTTTTACAACCCCTAGTGAACGCAATATTGCCAGTTCCCTGTCCCTCATATAACAAGAAGATCTGACATTTACAAATATAATCAAAGCAGAAGATAAAGCAAGTATTGTCGACTGCAAAAGATGATAAATTACAGTCAAAATAGGACTTTTACTCATAATAAAGCCGTAAGAATTAAGTAAAAACATCATCGGCAGCGGGATCATCATCGATATTACAGCACTGTTTAACAGAACATTTAATCTTGTACGATAAAGCTGAAGCCTTGAATAAATTCCAAATTTTTGTGCAGATTCAAACAATGAAGATGTTTTTGAAACAAATGATACTGCTGTTACATTATCCCCCCTGATAAGCTCCATAACATTTCTGTTTTTAAAATATGTACATACAAGTAAGCAACCTGCTAAATTCGATAAAACCATTATTACAGCAACAATCGCCATTGCTCCTATAGGAAGATATTTACCAAGATTTAAATATACCGTACCGTCGTCAAGGCTAGCTGTTGCAGCATTGTATCCATATACAACAGCGGCAGTTAACAGTGTACTTAAAGGAATTGCAAGTAGCGATATAATCACATTCTTTATAGCATTTATTAACATCAAATTTCGACGTTTCATTCCAATAGCACGAAGAGCGCCGTAATAGTGCATATCCCCTCGATATTGAAGGAAAAAAACTATCATTGCAGATGCGCAAAGGTAAATTGAGAAAGCGCTGATATATGCAATAAACTCCGGACGCATTATATAATTATTAACCGCTAATCTGCAAAAACCGCTATTCCTCGCAAGTGAATATAGAGTTTGAGTTTTTGCTCTCGACATAGCAATCTGCGAAAGACTTAAACCGTTTATAATTTCAGCACCGAAATATTCTCTCTTTAAATTGCTCAAATTTGAAGTATACAAGCTATCAACCATAGATACATAACGTTTTTCTGACCATAAATCTAAGTCTTCAAACATTTGATAACACTTTGTAATAGCATTCAAATTATTTTCCCAGTCTACTCTTATCGAAAAAGTTGTTTCCTTATAAATATTATTACTATCATAAAAATCAGTTTCATAATAAGTCTGCACCCAGGGAGAAGATAATATGTATTCTCGAATTTCGTAGGTTTTATTATCAGTCACTACAGAAAAATGATAATTCTGAGGATTATCAGGCATAACCTTGTTTCGCCAATCAGCTTCAAGATGAAAAAGTAACATATTAAGGGCACAAATTATAGCAGCACTCATAATAATTAAAGATAATGTTCTTCCACGGCGCCTGAAAAGCTCGTGGTATGCAAAATAAAATGCTGACTTCATATTTACCCCCCTATATAAGAAATATGCTCTAAACCAAGTATAGCACAGTTTAGAGCATATTTTCAATATAATTTAAGTCGGATCGTAGCCATGT
>JAZNAB010000136.1:0-13906 GCA_045586285.1 Candidatus Flemingiibacterium sp.
TAAAGACGTTTCTCATCGACTTGCAAAAATTGACCCCATAATGCATAAAGAGGTTGCGAAAATTTTATCGGTTAATAAGTCCGAGCGTCATATAAGAGGCGGAAATGCAACCAAGCAAAAGTACAAATCCGCAAAAAATCAAAAATAGAGTACAGTCCTAAAGTATAAATATTAGTGTGTTTACTTTTTTCATTAAATGTTGTATAATAAGAATATAATTACATTTGGGAGAGTAGGCAAGTGACTGATAAATTTGATGTCTTAAAAAAATACTTTGGCTATAACACCTTCAGAAGTGGGCAGGAAGAGATAATAGAAAGCATATTAAACGGCAAGGACGTACTTGCAGTAATGCCGACTGGAGCGGGCAAATCGATTTGCTATCAAGTTCCTGCGGTGATTTTTGATGGAATTACTCTTGTTATATCTCCACTCATTTCACTTATGAAAGACCAAGTCGGTGCACTAAATCAAAACGGCATACGTGCAGCTTTTTTAAATAGTTCGCTTACTTCAAGGCAATACTCTCTTGCACTTCAGAATATAAAAAACGGTGTTTATAAAATCATTTACGTTGCTCCCGAGAGGTTAATGACACAATCTTTTTTGGAGCTTGTTAAGTGTTTGGACATATCGCTTGTTGCAGTAGATGAAGCTCACTGTGTTTCTGAATGGGGTCACGATTTCAGAACCAGCTACACGGAAATAATTGATTTTATTTCAATGCTTAAAGTCCGTCCTGTTGTAGCAGCATTTACTGCAACGGCAACAGAGCTTGTTAAAAGTGACATTCGTTCACTTCTCGGACTTAAATCTCCCTATGAGCTTACAACGGGATTTGACAGACCTAATTTGTATTTTGCTGTGGAAGAAGCGGCCTCAAGGCTTGAATATATACGCTTTTATCTTGATGAAAACCAAGATAAATCGGGTATTATTTATGTTATGACCAGAAAATCCACGGAGGATATTTATAATAAACTTTTATCTGCGGGATATCCCGTAACATATTATCACGCAGGGCTTACAGATGAGCAGAGAACATTCAATCAAGATGAATTCATTAAAGATAAAAAGCCGATTATAGTAGCTACAAATGCGTTTGGTATGGGGATAGATAAACCTGACGTTCAGTTTATTATTCACTATAATATGCCGCTTTCAATGGAGGAATATTATCAAGAAGCAGGAAGGGCAGGCAGAGATGGAAGCGAAGCTGACTGTATATTACTTTTCAGCGCATCGGATATTTATACTGCTAAATTTTTAATTGAAAACAGTGATGTTGACGACGAACAAATGACAATAGCTGAGAGAGCAGCGGCAAAGTCAAGAAGACTTGCTAAGCTTGAAAAAATGATAAGCTATTGCAGGACAACTGATTGTTTAAGGAGTTATATTTTAAATTATTTTGGGGAAAATACTGACAAAAAAGGCGTGTGTAAAAAATGCTCATCTTGTTTAGACAATACGGAAGACTTTGACGCTACAGATATAGTCAAGGCTGTACGTGAGGCGATTTATGTAACGGGAGAGCGGTATGGCACTATGTTCATAGCCGATTTTTTGCACGGTAACGATAATGGAAGAATGGGCGCGCTTGGATTTACAACTGAGCGTTGTTGGGGATTACTTTCAGGTGTACCAGTATCAACAATTCGTGATGTTATTTCGAGAATGATAGAATATGGATATTTATTGAGAAGTGAGGGACAGTATCCTATATTATCAATATCTCCTGAACTAAATGGATTTGTAAATTCGGACAAGCGATTTCTTATCAAGATTAAAAATAAAGATACGAAGAAAAAGGTATCAAGCTCATATAAATCGGAGGTGCTTCCGGCGAGAGCAAACAAGCAAATTTACGAAGCTCTTAAGAAATTCAGAAGGGAAACCGCTGATAAACGAAGTGTTCCTGCATATGTTATTCTAACGGACAGCACTATAAGAGATATTTCCGTTTATAAGCCTACCAATATGCTTGAATTATTAAATATTAAAGGTATAGGAACAGAAAAAGCAGAGCGTTATGGAAGCACTATTATCGGAATTGTTAAAAGGTTAAAATAAAAAATATATATTCTCGTCTTAATTCGACCGAATTATATTAGTGTCGTGTGGTATAATAATTACCACACGACACTTTTGTTTTGGAGGACGATAATGGGAAAGCAAAAAGCAATCGAAAGCAATGAGAATTTAGCGGCGTATTATTTTCATCAAGGGACAAATTTCTATACTTACAAATACCTCGGATGTCATATGGAGATGACGGAGGATAATAATTATGCTTATACTTTTAGGGTGTGGGCGCCAAATGCAGATATTATTGAGGTTGTAGGTGATTTTAACGGGTGGAATACCGGATATAAAATGAACCGTATAACAGAAATGGGTATATGGGAATATACACATATTTCTGAAAAATCACTTGAAGGCAACAAATACAAATATCGTATAACATCAAAAAAAGGGGTGCACTTAAAAGCAGACCCATATGCTGTATTTAGCGAATCACACGGTTCGGCGGCATCAATCATATATGAAGAAAAGCATTTTGTATGGAACGATAGCCTTTGGCGTGCACGCCGTATGAAATCAGTAACCGGTAAGGGCAGACGTGATAATAAGCCTGAATTTTTTTGTGCTCCCTTGAATATATATGAGGTGCATCTGGGGTCATTCAAAATAAACAAAAGTGAGTGTTCCCAAAGCAGTCAAAAGTTCAAAAACTACAGAGAACTTGCAGATGAACTTGCTGTATATGTAAAATCTATGGGGTATACCCACATTGAACTTATGCCCATAATGGAGCACCCCTTTGATGAATCCTGGGGTTATCAAATATGCGGTTTCTATAGCCCAACCTCTCGCTTTGGTACGCCTGAGGATTTCAAATATTTTGTAAATAAGCTTCATAGCGTAGGTGTTGGAGTAATACTTGATTTTGTGGGAGCACATTTTCCAAAAGACGAGCACGGACTTTTTGAGTTTGACGGGACACCGCTTTATGAGTATCAAGGTGCTGACAGAATGGAGCATAAAATATGGGGAACACGATTTTTTGATGTTGCACGGAATGAGGTTGAGTGCTTTTTAATATCAAATGCACTTTACTGGATTCGGGAATTTCATATTGACGGTCTGCGTGTAGATGCGGTTGCAGGTATGCTTTATCTTGACTTTGACCGAAACGGTGGTGAGTGGATTCCGAATATAAACGGTGAAAATAAGAATCTTGAGGCAATTGCGTTTTTTAAAAAGCTTAATACAGCTGTTCTTTCTGAGTTCCCCGATGTTATTATGATTGCAGAGGAATCGGGAGATTGGCATAACATTACAAAGCCGGTCAGTGAGGGTGGGCTTGGGTTTAATTTTAAATGGAATATGGGGTGGGCAAATGATACTTTTGATTATGTTAAAACAGATCCATATTTCAGAAAATATAAACACAATAAACTTACTTTCCCAATGATGTATTCTTTGCGTGAAAACTATATTCTGCCAATTTCTCACGATGAAGTGGTTCACGGAAAGCAATCCCTAATTGATAAAATGTATGGAAATTATAACGATAAGTTTGCGACAATGAGAGTGTTCCTTTTATACTTTATGACTCACCCTGGTAAAAAACTGACGTTTATGGGCTGCGAATATGCACAATTTAGGGAATGGGACTGTAAAGGTGAGCTTGAATGGTTTATGCTTGATTTTGAAATGCACAAAAAAATGCAGACCTATACTGCCACATTAAATAATTTTTATCTTTCGGAGAGGGCACTTTGGGAGATTGATTTTTCTTGGGAAGGTTTTTCGTGGATTTATGCTGATATGGCAGACGAAAACATTCTAGCATACAGGAGAATTGATAAAAAGGGAAATGAGCTTATTTGTATTTTAAATTTTGCCCCTGTAGAACGAGAACATTTTGTAATAAACTCTATACCGGGAGGCAGTTATAAGGAAGTTTTTTCAAGCGATGATACGGCTTTCGGTGGACTTGGCAGACTTAATATGGACGTTATTGATACGAAACATATGCACGATGGGACATATTCTATGCAGTTGAATCTTCCGCCGTTGACCGCTCTTATATTAAAGCCCTGTGCAAAAATTAAAAAAGGGAAAAAACAGATTAAAATGTAAGGGTAATAGATCAAGCCTTGTTTTTACTGTAGTTTGTATTTGTTGCTTTTTACTATAAATTGATTTTATAATAAATTCAATTATAATTATGCTGCATTTTTGCGGCGGAACGGAGATTAATATGTACAAGAAAAAAGAATGTGTCGCTATGCTTCTTGCTGGAGGCCAGGGGAGTCGGCTGTATACTCTGACAGAAAAGACTGCAAAGCCTGCAGTACCGTTTGCTGCTAAGTATAGAATAATAGATTTCACACTGTCAAACTGTGTTAATTCTCATATTGATACGGTAGGTGTTTTAACCCAATACCAACCGCTTGTACTAAATGAATATATTGGGAACGGTAAGCCGTGGGATCTTGACAGAATGGACGGCGGTGTTATGATTTTGCCGCCGTATCAGGATAAGTCTTCGGCAGATTGGTATAAGGGAACAGCCAATGCAATATATCAGAATATTCACTTTATAAATAGGTATGAGCCTGACTATGTTTTGGTTTTGTCAGGTGACCATATTTATAAAATGGATTACAGCATTATGCTTGATTATCACAAAAAAATGGGCGCAACTGCCACAATTGCGGTTATAGATGTGCCGCTTGAGGAAGCAAGTCGGTTTGGAATTATGAATACCGAACCCGACGGTAAAATAATTGAGTTTGAAGAAAAGCCACAAAATCCGAAAAGTACAAAAGCATCAATGGGAATTTATATTTTCAATAGAAAAATGCTTTTTGACTATTTGTATGCAGATGAAAACAATCCTTCATCAGCAAATGATTTTGGAAAAAATATAATACCTGCTATGCTTGAAAATGGTGAAAAAATGTATGCCTATAACTTTAGCGGATATTGGAAAGATGTTGGTACGGTGGAGAGCCTTTGGGAAGCCCATATGGATTTACTTGGGGAAAATCCCGTATTCAACCTTTTTGATTCAGATCTTAAAATATACCAACGAAGTTTCAGCAGAGCTCCTCACTATATCGGCAAAACTGCTAAAGTCACCAATACTATTGTAACTGAGGGATGCGAGGTTCACGGTACTGTAGAAAATTCTATACTATTCGGCGGTGTAAGAGTTGAAAAAGACGCTTACATACAGAATTCGATTATTATGAATGATGCTGTAATAAGCGAAGGCGCTGCTATTTATTATTCATTGGTGGACAGTAATACAAAAATTGGTTCAAGGGCACAGATAGGTGAGATGCGTGAATATTCTGATGGCGGTAAGATTACCTTAATCGGAGGCGGACTTAATATCCCAAGCGGATTTAAAGTGCCGTCAGGAGATATGGTTAATCTTGCATATCTTGAGAATTTGACAAATTAAGGAGGATAAATATGTCACTTGAAGGAATTATTTTTTCAAATCTTCACGAAAAGAATATTGCAGAGCTTACACGAAATCGTACAATGGCTTCAGTACCATATGCGTGCAGATACCGTCTTATAGATTTTACACTGTCAAATATGGTTAATTCGGGTATAGATTCAATCGGAGTTATTACTCATTATAATTATCAATCATTATTTAACCATATCGGTTCAGGCAAGGACTGGGATTTAGCAAGACGCTCGGGGGGAATCAGATTTTTGACTCCGTATATGAGCAATTCATTTTTTGGAGAGGGCAGAGCCATATATAATTCTAGACTTGAAGCGCTGAAAAGCATTAACTATTTTGTGTCCCGTCTTAGCTCGGATTATGTAATTTTATCAGACTGTGATGTTATTTGTAATATTGATTTGAATGATATGATAAATGACCATATAAAGAATTCTGCAGATATAACAATCGCAGTTAAAAAAGTTCTTCTCACAAGAACAACCTGCAGAAAAAACGTTATTATAGATTCAGACAGCGAAGGAAGAATAAAAGATGTCAATGCCTACCCTATGAATTTAACGGGATACAGAGATATAAACCTTAATATTTTGGTCGTAAATAGAAACTATTTGCAAGATATAGTTCTAGATGCTTTGGCACACGGATATTCAAGCTTTAACAGAGATGTTCTTTCAAGAAATGCAGGTTATAGAAATTTCCGTATTTACAGATATGACGGGTATTTTGCGACTATAAATTCAATAGAAGATTATTATCAACACTCTATGGAATTAATAGAACAGGCAGAGGTTCGAAGTGCTTTGTTTGATGTCAAAAATCGCCCTATATATACTCGTGTAAGAAATTCCGCTCCCACGAAATATCAAAGTACATCTAATGTAAAAAACTCGTTGATTGCTGACGGTTGTCAGATAGACGGCACTGTTGAAAATTCAATACTGTTTAGGGGAGTTAAAATCGGCAGGGGCGCAAAAATAAAAAATTCCATTTTGTTTCAGGATACTGTTACGGGAGAGAATGTTAACCTTTGTTGTGTGATTTGCGATAAAAATGTTGTTATTCGAGATGGACGGGTACTTTCGGGACACGAAACTCAGCCATTCTTTATAGAAAAGGGTAAAATGATTTGAATAAGTATAAGGTTTCAAAAGATTTATTCAAACTATCCTTAGAGTTATTGCTTTAATAGTAACTGAAAAAACATTTTGAAAGGGTGACTTACTTTTAAGTCGTAGGTGTAAAATTGAAAAAAGTACTTTTTGTAAGCTCTGAGGCGCTGCCTTTTGCCGCAACTGGCGGGCTTGGAGATGTTATAGGTTCGCTTCCTTTTGCTATGAAAAATAAAAGAAAAAATATTGACGTAAGGGTGGTTTTACCTCTTTATAAACGAATTGCGGACACATATCGGGAAAAGATGACCTTTATTTGTGAGTTCAGCGTAAATTTAGCTTGGCGAAAACTTTACTGCGGAATTTTTTCATATGTTCTTAACGGTATAACCTTTTATTTTGTTGACAACGAATACTATTTTAAGCGTGAAGGATTATACGGGGATTTCGATGACGGGGAGAAATATGCCTTTTTTTGCCGTGCGGTTATGGATATGCTCCCAAAAGTAGATTATATACCCGATATTCTTCATTGCCACGATTGGCAAAGCGCTCTTTGCGTGATTTATTTAAAGAGGAAATATTGCTTTTTTGCTGAATATTCAAAAATCAAGGCGGTTTACACTATTCACAATATAGGTTATCAAGGCATATTCAATATGGACATATTATATGATGTTTTTGACCTTGATGCCTGGGACAAAGACGTGGTTGAGTATGATGGGTGTATTAATCTTACAAAGGGGGCGATTGTAACCTGCGATAAGCTTACTACCGTCAGTCCGACTTATTCAAAAGAAATATCAGACGAGTATTATTCAAACGGACTTCATCACATAATAAGAATGTATGAGTCTAAAATTACAGGAATAGTAAACGGTATTGATACAAATTATTATAATCCTGAAACTGACGTTGATATAGATTATACTTTTTCTTCTTCCAACATAGAAAAAAAGGCGGAAAACAAAGTTGAACTTCAAAAGCTTCTCGGTTTGACACAGAATAAAGACATAATGCTTTTGGCAGTTGTATCAAGACTTGCTTCACATAAAGGTTTTGATCTTGTTATGAGAGTGGCAGAGGAAATTATGGAGCTTGATATACAGCTTGTCATTCTCGGCACCGGAGAGCAGATGTTTGAAACATTTTTCTCGGAACTTGCTAAAAGGTATCCTGATAAATGTGCGGTTAAGCTTTTATTTGACAAAAGTCTTTCCAAAAAAATATATGCTTCTGCAGATGCATTTCTGATGCCGTCAAAAAGTGAGCCCTGCGGACTATCTCAAATGATTGCATCACGTTATGGTACAATACCGATTGTTCGCGAAACGGGCGGACTTTATGATACAATAAAACCATACAATATAGAAACCGGAGAGGGTAACGGCATAACCTTTAAGACCTATAATGCTCACGATATGCTTGATGCTGTTTCAAGAGCAAAAAATCTGTACTATAATAAGAAGTGTTGGAATGAACTTTCAAAAAAAGCAATGGAAATTGATTTTTCGTGGGCTTCTTCTGCAAAAGAGTACCTTTTAATGTACGAAAAACTTTAAATATTTATGGCTAAAACCTTACAGAAAGGAAACTCTCGACTATTGAGAGTTTGAATGTGTAAATGGATAAATCACAAATCAAAAATACAATTACCTCAAAACTTGCGAATTATTTTGGCGCACTGCCGGAGGAAGCTACAAAAGAACAGATTTATAAGGCAGTAGTGCTGTCCGTAAAAGACATTTTAACCGAAAAAAGAAGCAGTTTTAAAAGCTCTGCAAAAAAACAGCAGAGTAAAAAAATATACTATCTTTGTATGGAATTTTTAATAGGGCGTTCACTGAAAAACAACCTTAAAAATCTCTCGGTTTATGATGTTTACGGTGAGGTTTTAAGCGATTACGGGTTTGAACTTGACGAAATATTAAATTTAGAATCAGACGCTGCCCTCGGCAACGGCGGACTTGGCAGACTTGCTGCTTGTTATATGGACGGGCTTACAACTCTTGATTATTTTGCAACGGGCTTTTCAATTTTATATGAATATGGACTTTTTAAGCAACGGATTATTGAAGGGGAACAAATTGAACTTCCTGATGTTTGGCTTCCGAGTGGAGATGTTTGGCTTGTTCCAAGGCACGATAAAGCTTTTAGTGTAAGACTTGGAGGAAAAGTAAGTGAAAAGTGGGAGGGCGGCAAGTGTCATATTTCTCACGAAGGCGGTGATGAGATTGAGGCTGTCCCTTATGATATGATGATTTCCGGAGCCGACTCAAAGGCGGTAAATATTCTAAGGCTTTGGAAGGCTTGTGATAAGAAAAATTTTAATATGAGCCTTTTTTCGCAAGGACAGTATATAAAGGCGATGGAGGAAGACACAAATGCTGAGATAATATCAAAGGTATTATATCCCTCAGACAATCATACCGAGGGTAAATACCTTCGTCTAACTCAACAGTATTTTCTTGTTAGCGCATCATTGCAAAGCATCATAGAAGACCATTTGAGAGCTTATGGCACACTTGAAAATTTTGCAGATAAGGTTGCAATTCATATTAACGATACTCACCCTGCACTTGCAATCACCGAGCTTATGCGTATTTTAATAGATGTGTATTCGTACTCTTGGGAGGAAGCCTGGCAAATTGTTACCAGGACTGTTTCGTATACAAATCACACCGTAATGCCTGAGGCTCTCGAAACCTGGGACGCTGACTTATTTAAAATTAAGCTGCCGAGAATATACGGCATTATTGAAGAATTAAATGAGAGGTTTTGTGCTGATTTGTGGTCTAAATATCCTGGAGATTGGGATAGAATTTCACGAATGGCTATTATGGGACACGGTAAAATCAGGATGGCTAACCTTTCGGTTGTAGGCTCATATAAAGTCAATGGAGTATCAAAACTTCATTCGGATATTCTTAAAAAAACTGTTTTTCGTGATTTTTATAAATATACCCCAGATAAGTTTACAAACGTAACCAACGGAATAGCTCACCGTCGTTGGCTTTGTAACGCAAATCCACAGCTAACGGCGCTTATAGATGAGTGTATCGGTGATTCTTGGCATAAAAAAGAACCGGAAGCTCTCGGTGAGTTTGCAAAGTATGCAAACGATAAGGCGGTTCTTGAAAGAATAGAGAATATAAAGTTTGCCAATAAGGCAAACTTTGCGATATATGCAAAGAACCGTACCGGAATTAATATTGACCCTCATTCAATATTTGATGTACAAATAAAGCGTATGCACGAATATAAAAGACAACTGTTAAACGTACTGAAAATTATAAGCCTTTATATCAAACTTCGTGAAAATCCGAATATGCAAATTCAACCAGAAACTTTTATTTTCGGTGCAAAAGCAGCTCCCGGATATTATATGGCTAAAAAAATTATCAAATTGATTTACAGCTTAGGAAAACAGCTTGAAAAAGAGCCTGATTTAAAAGATAAACTGCGGGTTGTATTTATGGAAGATTATAATGTAAGTATGGCTGAGGTTCTGATTCCAGCCGCTGATATTAGTGAGCAAATATCTCTTGCGGGCAAAGAAGCAAGCGGGACTGGGTGTATGAAGCTTATGGCAAACGGTGCTGTAACCATTGGAACAATGGATGGGGCTAATGTTGAAATATTTGAAAGGGTTCTCGCAGATAATATTTATATTTTCGGGCTTTCTACCGATGAAGTTGAGGAACTATGGCAGCACGGATATAACTCTGTTTCTTACTATGTAAATAATGAACGTCTGCGATTGGCGGTTGATGCCCTTGACAGCGGATTTGACGGAAATTCATTTTTTGATATTAAGCAGTATTTGATTAACGCTCCATATGCTCACGGAGTCGCAGATCCTTATATGTGTATTGCTGATTTTGAATCTTATATAACCACCTATGAGCGAGTTATTGCTGATTACGGTGATCGAGAAAAATGGAACAAAATGTCCTTAATCAACACGGCAAAATCCGGGTTTTTTGCTTCTGACCGTTCAATCAGAGAATATGCAGATAGCATTTGGCACATTAAGCCTGTAAAATGAATATGATTTTTTTAAAGTCAGATTTAAAGGAAAACAACTTAAAAATACAGAAAATCTCCGAAATTGATGCCGAGGCAAGTGATCTCGGAGCTTTTAAAAATGATGACAGACTGACCTTACGGCTATTTGTTCCAAGATTTTTTTGTTCCACTGAAGTCAAGCTGCACTTGCATTTTGATTTTAGCGATGAATTCAGAATTTTCCCCCTTTTATTAAATGAGTTTTCAGACTATGAGGATATCTATGAAGTAACCATTGATTTGAAGGACATAGCAGGGGATTCTGAGGGGTTATTCTATTATTATTTTAAGTTTTCGACTCAATTTGGAAGCGTATATGTTGGTAATAATGGTACGGTGACTTTAAACTTTGATAAGATAAGTAAGGAGCAGCTTTTAGTTTATAAAAGCGATTTTATACCGCCGGAAAACTTTTCAGATGGAATTATGTATCAAATATTTGTTGATAGATTTTTTGATGGCGGATTTAAAATTTTACCCGGCAAAAACAAGGTGCTATATACCGATTGGTATGGAAAAAAATTTAACTATGCAGATGTTTCGTGCCCAGAAGTGAAGAATAACGATTTCTATGGCGGAAATCTTTGGGGCGTGGCAGATAAGCTTGATTACCTTTTAAGTCTTGGGGTTGGAATTATTTACCTTTGCCCAATATTCGAGGCATTTTCTAACCACAAATATGATACAGGAGATTATAGCAAGGTTGACAAAATGTTCGGCGAGGAAGAGGCACTTATAAACCTTATATCCGAGTGTAAAAAACGTGGAATTAAAATAATTCTTGACGGCGTATTCAATCATACTGGCGATGACAGTCTTTATTTTAACAAATACCAAAACTATGAAACGCAGGGAGCATATAATTCAAAAAAGTCACAGTTTTATAAGTGGTATAAGTTTGAAGATTTTCCTGATAAATATGAATGTTGGTGGGGAATTAAAACTTTACCGTCGGTTAACGGTGATGAGCCGTCGTGGTTACAGTTTATATGCGGTGAGGACGGTATTCTCAGAAAATACCTGAGGCTTGGGATTGACGGTTGGAGGCTTGACGTGGCAGATGAATTGTCGGACAGGTTTTTGTGTGAGCTTCGAGGAGCCGTAAAGTCGGAGAATAAAGATGCACTTATAATCGGCGAAGTGTGGGAAGATGCATCAAACAAAATCTCTTACGGTAAAAGGCGCAGATATTTTGGCGGAAGTCAGCTTGACAGTGTAATGAACTATCCTCTTAAAGAAGGAATTATAAGCTATATATTGACAAAAAATAATAAAACACTAATAAAAACAGCAAAAACTCTATGGGCGCATTATCCAAGGAGCGTTAGCCGTAATCTTATGAATTTTCTCGGAACACACGATACCGAGAGGATATTAACTGTTTTAGCCGATGTTGGAACACAGCATATGACCAATAGAGAACTTTCGGTTTTTAAATTGTCCGATGAACAGAGAAAAATTGCCAAGAAACGCTTAAAACTTGCCTGGGCATTGCTTGTTGCATTTCCGGGGATACCTTGTATTTTTTATGGAGATGAGGCAGGGATTGAGGGCGGACACGATCCATTTTGCAGAATGACGTATCCTTGGGGCAGAGAAGATATTGAGCTTCTTGATTATTATAAGAAAATATCTAAAATATATAAATCTTATATGGTTTTTAAAAAAGGCAATTTTCAAATTGTTGATACGGGCGATGCTTCAAGGTTTATGATGATAAGGAGCGACATAAGTGAAACTATCTGTATTTGTGTAAACTTATCGGACAGAGTATGGAATATAGCCTTCGAAAATACTCCCAAAAGGTTGCTTTCAAAAAAAATGTGTGATGAAGTTGCTTTGCTTGAAGCAGGTGAAATTGAATACTTTCTTCTATAAAAACGTTGGTGTAGATGCACAATTTTTCTGGCAAAAACTGTACAAATGTACGAAATGAGGTTTTTTTGAAAAATACTCTTTAAAAGCATAAGTATTTATGTTATAATGTATTAAGAGAAATTTTTTAAAAACTGAAAGGTGCAAACAACTATGAAAATGCGTGTTCTTTATGCGACAAGCAAGAAAAAACTTGTAAATATCGCCAATATTATTACAAATAACTATGCAACCGAAAAGATTAACTGTATGGATAAAATTCCGCCGGCATATTCCTGCGATAAGGAAAGACTTGTTGTTATTCTTGCAACGGTCGGTAAAGATGCTCCCAATTCTCTTGTGCTTTTCTGCAAGGAGCTTACAAAGGCAAGAACTGCCAATGTAGCCTTTATTATAGACGGCGCACCTGAGGGAGCAAACGTGCTTTTAAATGCGGTTAAAGAAGCCGGGGCAAATGTTATTGAAGATGTCCTTTATATTAAAGGCGGACTTCCTTTCCTTGGTGGTGTTAAAGACGAGGAGAAGAAGGCTGTTACTGAATGGATGGATAGAATTTCCGCAGATTTAAAATAATCAGTCTTAATATAAAAAGCAACGATGAAAATCATCGTTGCTTTCTTTTTATTTCTTTTTAAGACTGAATTTGTTTTCTGTGCCGTTCATTAACCGCTTAATATTTTCTCTGTGCAACCAAACAATAAGTATCGCACCTGCAACAGAGATAATAGCAGGAACAGCGCTTTCTTTCAAACCGTTATTTAAAAACGAGTACATTCTGTTTAAAAGCAGGGGGTATATTAGCATACATATAATTGAGCCGAGAGAAATAAATTTGGTTGACAAAACAATGAGTACAAACAATATAAACAAAACCAAGAATACAACAGGCTCAAGACATAACAGCATAGTTGCCGTAACAACAATTCCTTTTCCGCCCTTAAAACCATAGTAACACGGGAAAGAGTGGCCGATTACACAGAAAAATCCGGATATATAAGCTCCTGCTTCACCGGCAAGAAGTGTGCCGATGAGCACCGAGAGGGCTGCTTTTGCCATATCTCCGAGAAGTGTAAAAGCTGCCGCAGATTTGCCGTAGGTACGAAGCATATTTGTCATACCGCCGTTTCCGCTTCCGTGTGTTCTTATATCGTCGTGAAACTTATATTTTGAAATAATAATAGCAAAATTTAAGCTTCCGAGAAAATATGATATTACAGCTCCGATTATTATTAAAAGAACAACTATCGCAAGATTTACCTGATTGTCGGCATCTTTAATAAGCGATGGAATTAAACCGTTATAGAGTATTTCACCAAACCTCATTTGTCGTTATCTCCTCTTTGCCTTATTATTA
>JAZNAB010000137.1:0-3046 GCA_045586285.1 Candidatus Flemingiibacterium sp.
GAATATATTCAAACTAACACAAGTTACCGAAAGCTTGCCTCAAAATACGGTATTCACGACAAGACTTTGGCTCGAAAGGGCAAAAATGAGGGGTGGGTCTATCTCAAAAGGCAATATGATGGCAAAATTATCACCAAAAGCCTTGAAAATGCAAGTGAAAATGCCATTGATTATACCACCACAATCTATGGCCTTGCTTACAAGGTAGCTTCACAATTAGAAGATCTTATCAACGAGAACAGTGTTTGTGATCTGATTGCTCTCGGAGTCAAGCCTAAAGATATTACCGGTGCAATACGTGACCTTGCAGACACGCTTCATATCAAGTCTAAGGCGGACATAGATGAGCAAGATGCCCGTATTAAGAAGCTGCGAGCAGAGGCTGAGCGGGTTTCGAGTAACGATGCTGACAATGAGGTTATTGTGACATTTGATGATGGAGCCAAGGAGTATCTTGTATGAGTAAAGTAGTATTGGGAATTCCAAGCCAAACTCAACACCGTTTTCTAACGGCTAACACTAAGCACGTTGGTTTTGGCGGCGCAAGAGGCGGCGGTAAGAGCTGGGCTATTCGTACCAAAGCAAAGATATTGGCACTGGGTTATCCAGGTATCAAGATACTGATAGTGCGGCGAACATATGCTGAGTTAACTGCCAACCATATCAATCCGCTACGTGCAGAGTTATATGGTGTTGCAAAATATAATAAGACTGAAAAGGTGTTTTCTTTTAACAATGGAAGCTGCATTAAATTCGGTTACTGTGCATCTGATGGTGACCTTGATCAATATCAAGGTACTGAATATGACATCATATGTCTTGATGAGGCTACCCAACTTCAAGAGATGTGGATCAGAAAGATTATTGCTTGTCTTCGTGGTGTCAATAATTTCCCAAAGCGTATTTATTATACTTGCAATCCGGGCGGTGCTTCTCACGGTTATTTTAAACGCTTGTTTATTGACAAGCGTTATGAGTCGGGGGAAAATCCCGAAGAATACACATTCATACAATCACGTGTGACCGACAATAAGGCTTTGATGGAGTCACAACCGGACTATATTAAGCAGCTTGAAAGCCTTCCGCCTAAGCTCCGTGAGGCGTGGTTATACGGTAGATGGGATATTTTTGAAGGTCAGTTCTTTGAGGACTTCCGCACTACTCCCGATCTGCAAAAATGCCAGGAATGCGGCATCACTAACGAGGACGCTTTATTACAGCACAGGTGGACTCACGTTATTCCTCCTTTTGATGTCAATAGCGGTCAGTATCGAGGTTGGAACGTAGCGAGAAGCTATGACTTTGGATATAACAAGCCTTTTTCACTTGGATATTGGCTAATATCTCCTGATGGTACGGTATACAGATTTCTTGAGTATTATGGCTGTACCAAAACTCCAAACGAGGGGGTGAAATGGTCGGCAGAGGAACAGTTCCGTCGTATATCACAGTTTGAGAGAGAACACCCGTGGCTAAATAAACGTCATTTTGTTGACTCCCCTGCGGATCCTGCTATATGGGACGCAAGTCGTGGTGAGTCTATTGCCGACACGGCGGCAAGGTATGGCATTTACTTTACCCCAGGCGACAATAATCGCATTGGTGGGTGGATGATGGTACACAATTATCTGCAGTTTGACAACAATGGATATGCAAGAATGTATATTTTTGATACTTGTGAAGCTGCTATACGAACTATGCCGCTTATGATGTTTTCGGAAACAAAGCCTGAGGACTGTGATACTTCGCTTGAGGATCACTGCCCGGATGAAATACGTTATTTTTGTATGTCACGTCCGGTAAAGCCTATTATTCCAGAGGAGCGTAAACCTATTATTTCGGATCCACTTAATTTATTCAGTGACAAGCAACATAAATACGGATATATTTAATTGTGTTATTTTTGGGGGGAATATATGAATATTAAAAATACTAACAGTGTGGCGTCTTATGATGTACAATCAAATGTACCTGCAATTGACGCAGAGCAGCTAAAACAGTTTACCAATGTTTTGCAAAAGTATCATTCAGGTCTGGCGAACACCAAGAAGCGCATTATATCTTCTGAAAATTGGTGGAAGTTACGCAATACTACAGAAGAACAGAAAGTTACTAATATTGGCGCAGACGGCTCGTTTACATCGGTATCCGGGTGGTTGCACAATGTTGTTGTATCAAAGCACGCTGATGCTATGGACGCTTATCCGGAACCGAACATCTTGCCACGAGAGGAAGGTGACAAGGCTGAGGCGCAGATGCTGACATCAATAGTACCTTGTGTTTTAGAGCAGAACAAGTTTGAAAAGACTTATTCTGATGTTATGTGGTCTAAAGGCAAGTTTGGAACCGGTGTTTACAAAGTAGTTTGGGATAGCGGGAAGCTCAATGGCTTGGGGGATATTGCTATTGAGGAGGTTAACATTCTCAATCTTTATTGGGAACCGGGTGTGGATGATATTCAGAAGTCACGATATTTCTTCCATACAGAGCTTGTTGACAAGGATTTATTGAAACAGAGATATCCTACTCTACTCGAGGACAAGCTCAAGGGCAGTGGTTTTGTCAGCGCTAAGTTCCTGTACGATGATGCGGTGGAAACATCTGATAAATCTACTGTAATTGATGTTTACTATCACAAATATATAGATGGCAAGAACACACTACAGTATGTAAAATATGTTGAAGATGTGGTGCTTTTTGCTACAGAAAATGAAACAACACCGTTGACTGATAATTCCGGAAAGATTGTAAAACAACCGATGGCGATTACCGGATTATATGACCACGGCAAATACCCTTATGAATTTGACCCTTTATTCCCGATTGAAGGATCCCCTTGCGGATATGGATTCGTAGATGTATGTCGGAATCCGCAAATAGAGATTGATTTAATGCGCACTTCTTTCGTTAAAAATGCTATGGTTGGTTCTACGCCGAGATATTTCAGCCGTACTGAAGGAAACATAAATGAGGAGGAATTTCTTGACCTGTCTAAGCCTATAGTTCACGTGTCCGGCGGTTCTCTTGACGATACATCTCTTAAGCA
>JAZNAB010000138.1:0-2693 GCA_045586285.1 Candidatus Flemingiibacterium sp.
ATGTTATAATATATGTGTAAATGTTTAATGGGGGTTTTGTGTATGAGAAATAGGTTTATATTCAGACGTGCTGCAGCTTATTTGGCAGCTTTTGCTTTTACTTTTTCGGCAGTTTTGCCTTTGTTTAAAACTGATACCGAAGCTGTTTCGACGGACACTTACTCAATATCTGATTTTGAAGGAGAAAATATAGGCTGGAACACGGGCGTTAATACAGATTCAGTAAGAGTAACAGAAGCCTCAACAATTTTTTCCGGCAAGACGGGGCATTGCCTTGAGGTTGTTGGAAATATGGCTGATGCAAATGCTTTGAGAAGTACTGTGTTCGATTTGAAAACTCCTATAAATTTAATTGAATACCGTGATATAGTGTACAGCATTTATGTGCCTGAAATTGAAGGCTTAACCAATGCAACTTATTATACCCGATTAACTCTTTTCTCCAAAGACGGTACGGCTAACGAGCATATAGAAACGGTAGATGCAGGTCAATGGACAAAGATTACGGCTGATGTCGGTCAATGGACTGGCAGGGGCTCGGTTATCTCTGCGGAAATTGCTTTAACACTTGACACAGATTTGCAAGATAAAATCTATCATAACTTTTATATCGATAATTTATATGCCGATAATAAAATCGACAGTGAAATGGCATCTCGATTCCTTTTTGACAGCTATAAGATATACGGCGGAACTGCAGAAGTATCTTCAGACAAGTCAATGATTATTGTAAGTTCTGACGGACACTCTCAAATGTATATCGAAACGGAGATTTATGTTCCTTCATTTTTATCACCTGCAAATTGTCTGCGGCTGAATATAGCAAATAAAACTGAAAATGATAAGCTGACGCTCTATTATTCAACCGAAGACAGCCAAGCAAACACAGAGGATAAAAGTATAACCATTGATATAAAACCAAACTCTGAGGCACAGTTTTATTATGCAGAAATAGGCGATGTTTCTATGGTGAGAAGTATGGGTATTAGCCTTGAAAAAGCAGGCGGAAGCCTTGAGATATTGTCACTTAGTGCAATTGCAAGAACACAACCCTCAAATATAAACGCTAAAGGAATAATTACAAGTGCAAAGGTTAATGACATCTTTACCGAAGTCGTTTTCTGCGGAGAGGTAGATTCCGAGGCTGCTCTTGCAAATCAGGACGGCAAGATTGAGATTTACCGCTGGAATAA
Source organism: Candidatus Flemingiibacterium sp. (assembly GCA_045586285.1). Lineage (GTDB taxonomy): Bacteria > Bacillota > Clostridia > Oscillospirales > CAG-272 > Flemingiibacterium. The sequence continues at coordinate 1,194 of JAZNAB010000138.1, forward strand.
AAGCACAATGCCTACAAATCAGGAGCTTGAATCACTGAGTGCTGTTGTAAGCGGAGCTATGACTACACGCTTTGAACTTGCAATGCCAATTCAAAGCAGCAGTATTGACTGTATTTTTGATAGATATATTGCTTATATTGTAAGCGCAGACGGGGAATATATTTTACTTGCCGCTCCTTTTTACATAGAAAACCCCGAATTATTTGCTAAAACATCATCGGAATTAAATAATAACGGAAAAGGCTTTTCTGCGGCGGATATTTCTCTTGTGGGCGATACCGATAGCAAAATTACTGTGCTTGATATGGATTTCTTAAAAGCATTTACAGGCAAAAGCGAAAGTACTCCGTATATTTATAACGGTGAGCAGTATTATTTTGATGGAGAGTATCTGAGCTCTCTTGAAGAAAAAATAAAAACTCTTTCTGATATTGATGTTCAGGTTGTTTTAAAATTCAAAAATTGGTCTGAAAAGCTTCAGACGGAGCTTACAGAAAAATACAAAAACGATCCCTTTGTAAGCTTTAATAAGATGGCAACTGCTCCTGACGGCGTTGATTATGTCGGAGCTGTTGCAGCTTACTGTGCAAAGAATTGGGCGGCAGAAAGTGTTGCTGCTGTAATTTGGGGCGACTGTCTGAATATTATCGAACCTAGAGTATCATTAGATGATACTACGTCAAAAATAGCTTTCGAAATGAGGAAGATATATAACATTTTTGCTTCGGAAAATAAGGGAGCAAAGGTATATGCGTCGGTGTCGGATCTTTATCTTGCAGATCCTGCTACCGAGCTTGCAGAATATGAACTTGTAGAATTTTTACCGTCGCTTAATAATCGTATTTCTGAAATCGGAGATTTTAATTTTGGAATTTCTATTGAGAAAGTTGAAAGATTTACTGTACTTGAAGAAGCTAGATATATAGAATCAAACACTATTGATATAATTGAGGATTTGCTTGTTTTACAGCCGGGTACAAAAAAGAGTGTTCTCTTTTGCGACAGAACTTATTCCCAAGCCTCACTTCGACTTGGTACAGCTACTAAAAACTTAGCTGTCGGATATTATTCTGCGTTGTTTAACGATAATATTGATGCATATATAGTGATTGCCGGAAATAACGGGCATATTATGTCTGAATCAATCAAGTATATTGATACTACCGAGGCATCTATTGTCTGCGACTTGGCAGCTGCTATGCTTAAGATTGACAGTATGGCGGAGATTATAGACGGCTGGAATGAATCTATGCTTCCAAAGAAGCGCCTTAGTCAAGGTGAAACTGAGTATACAGCTCCCGAAGGAATAAAGGGAAGATATCATTATTATAGATTTAACAGCGTTTCCGGACTTGATGGGATTGGCAAAGGATTTTATGTAAGAAATATGAGTATATCATCAAGTGAAGAGGACTCTGTTGAGCTTTTGCTTGATTCACCAATTTATTATACAGACGGATATGCGGGCTGGCTTGGATTTATCCATAAGTTTAAAGTTCC
>JAZNAB010000139.1:0-8257 GCA_045586285.1 Candidatus Flemingiibacterium sp.
CACTTTTGTGCGGCTGCCTGTTTTTGTTTACAAAAATGTTCACTTAAAGCTTCAATTGTTGTAAGAATGTACACCGATTACTGTTCGGAATTAAAGTTCACAACAGATTTTTTCTTGTAAATTCTAAATTCAAGGCAAACTATTAAAGCAAAGGCAAGTATTGACACTATGCTTATTGTCACACCCCTGTAAAAACAATCGGGTCTGTAATACATTTCAATTCTGTGCTCACCGCTATCAAGCTTGATGGCAGTAAGTGAATCTAAAACTTCAAAGCTATCCAGGCGCTCACCGTCGCAATAGATTTTCCAGCCTTCGTCATAAGGCACGGTAAACAAGAATATTTTGTCGTCGCCGTCTACACTAACAGTTCCCTTGAAGCTTGAATCCGTATAGCTTTCAATATTGTATCCGCCGGAAATAAGCCTCGGCATTATTTCTTCAAACAATGCCTCGTCAAGATACCAGAAATAATCGTACCCATTTTTGATATATACCTGCTCTTTTTCAAGTGTCATTGAAAGGTAAAGTTCCTCGCCTTTTGTTCTGTAGCCGAGAGATAATATTCTGTCAGTAAACTTTGTAAAGTATTCAGAATAATCCTCGCCGTTCAGCTTTAAGCTAACCTCTCTCATATAGTCGCTTGGGAAATAAACAAAAATTTCATAATCATTTTTAACTGTAAAATCCCAAGTAATTTTTCCGGTATAACCGGAATTTTTCTTAGCATATTCCTTATGACCCGATGTATATGTTATATCTATATTGTCGGTATTCATATCCACTGTTTTATAAGGCTTAAATAGTTCAACAGGTTCGCTCTCACCAATCATTGCCCCCACAATATAGTTCATATATTCAAAGGGTGTTTCCAAATCTTCAAGATAAGTTTGGCAAAGCTTTTCCGAAACCGTATATGCAACAGGCAAAGCATACTCGTTACGGTACATAACCGTTCCATTTTCGGTATCCTCATAAAGAGCACTTCCGTACAGGGAATTTAAAGTATCATCATCTTCCGCAAGAATATATTTAAGTCCCAAAAGGCTGTCCGAAACAGGAGTTCCCCCAAGATATCTTGACCAATGGGATTTTGATGAATATCCAAGCTTCTTTAAAAAAGCTATCTGACTCTTATTCAAGGTTGATGTTGATATTGAAATGCCGTTTAAATTAAGGGCAAAATTATCGTTATACTTTCTGTAACCTGTTTTTTCCGCACGGTAAAATGACGTGTCGGTTTTATTAATATATTCAGCTATCGGTGTCCATTTATCGATAAAATCTCTGTATGAACTTCTTGAGCTGAAAGAAACTTCATTGCCCAGATATACCGTATTTACAAGCCCACTGCAGAAAAGCTCAAAAAGCACAAATATACACAGCACTGTATTAATTGCCCCGTCAAGCCACCGCTTATTGCAGCCCGACAGAAGCATAAGAAGTAGTATAGCACAGATAATGGAAAACCATATACAGTAAAAGTCATAAAGGAATTCGTAATCAAACTTTTGCAGTACAAAAATCAGTATAATGATTCCGCCACCCGTAGCAATCACAGCACGATAATCAATTTTTTCAATATGCTCAAAGGCAAGGTACGCCATAACAATAACTATAAAACAGTACATAAAAGCATATCTGTAATTAAGCCAGTTCGGCGCCTGAAAACCGTGCCATACAAGATCTAATGGATTCAAATTAAAGCTGAAAACAAGAGCTGAGGCAACAAGGCCGTATGCAATTTTTTTGCGAGATGCAATTTCCTTTGATAAGAAAAAGATCGGAAGCATAAAAAGGGTTAACATTCCCGTATATACAAAAGGTAAACCGGGATAATCTACAGAGTCATAAGATCCGGGAAGCATTTTAGCTATAAGATCAAGGAAATCAAAGTTCTGCTCAAAGCTGAAATTCGGGTTTGAAAATGTAGATTTTCCAAATTCAAGGGAATAAACAGCCGGCAATAAAATAACCGCCGCCATACCTACAGCTATAGCCGAAAACAGCGCAATTCTGCCGAGGCTTTTCAAGAAATGGCGGCTTTCGCCAAGAGGATTTCTTTCACTCGGGCTGTACTTTATAAAGCAGAAGAAGAAATATATTGCAACAAAAATACAAACCATATACCCAATATAAAAGCTTGAGAATACGGAAACCGCAAGTGTCAAAGTGAAAAGCTTATATTTACGGTATTTTATAAGTGATTCTATTCCGAGAAGAATCAAGGGTAAAAATAGGTAGCAATCCATCCACATGGTGTTGTGATGAAGCACCACAGCATAAGATGTAAGCGCATATAAAACCGAGAAAATAATCTCATTTATGGGCTTTGTGGGGTGAGATTTGTGAAGGTAAACACACATATTCATACCCGAAAGGCCGCATTTCAATATAAAAATAAGGTAAACAGCTTCAGTAATCATTTTCTCGGGGAAAATAGAAACCAAAAAAGTAAACGGACTTGCAACATAATAAGCAATTATGCCAAGGAATTCACCGCCCGTAGACCTCTCAAAAGAGTAAAGGAAGCCATTTTCTCCGTGTAAAATATCACGCATCTGTTCAAAAAAAGAAATATACTGCCCGTTCATATCAAGAACAAGTATTGAACTCTTTCCGAAGGGCCATACTTCCATAGCAACGTAAATAAGAGCCAAAATCATCGCAGAAAGAATAAAAGAAGTTCCGATATGATGCATATTATCAAACGGTGCAGCAATATAAGCCATTATCTTTTCAAGCTTATTTTTCGGCTCTTTTTTTGGCTTTATATACTCTTCTATAATTTCTTCCGGTTCAGAAGACTTTTCTATGGTATTATCATCTTTTGCAAAATTATCCTCAAATGAAACCGGCAACTGATTTTCAGACATATTTTCAGGCTTTTTTTCCATAATAACAACTTGCCAATGGCATCCTTTCTCTTTATTTTAAATCAGGGGCACTGTCCCTGATAATCCGCTTAATACTTTTTTCGAGCTTTATTCTCGGCAGAGTCAAATCCCGACCGCAGTTTTCACACACAATGCGGATATCACTGCCAACACGTAAAACCTTGAAATTCTTGCTTTTGGGTGAACAAGCGTGAGGCTTTTTCATTTCAAGAATATCACCAACAAGAATTTTTAGTATTTCTGACATAAATAAAGCTACCCCTTTCATTAAAATATCCCTTTTTATATTGTACCATATTTTTCACGAATTGTATATGATTTAACGAAAATTTTACTTTTTCTGCCTATATAAAATGCAATTGACAGGCTAACACTTTTATGGTATAATTAAACTGCGGTATTGTTTGAAGAAAGGATGCCTACGGGCAATCGCCATATAATTAATTATGATAGCCATAAGTTTAAGCGGCGTCTGCCTTGAATTTGGCACAGACGTTATACTTGATAATATTTCCTTCAGTTTAAATGAGGGTGACAAGCTTGGGATTGTCGGTGTCAACGGAGCCGGCAAATCTACTCTTTTTAAAATTATAATCGGTGAATACACAGCAACAAGCGGCTCTGTTTTTGTTTCAAAAGATAAAACCATAGGTATGCTTGAACAAAACACGGGGCTTGAGGGTGATAGTACCTTGCTTGACGAGATGCTTGCTTCTCACGCTGAATTGATTAAAGATGAAAAGCGCCTTGAAGAACTTCAGGCAAGGCTTGAAAAAACGCCTGCCGACAGTGAGCTTATTTCTTCGTATACTTCCCTTGAGGATAAATTCAAACGTGCAGGCGGATATGAATTCCGTTCTCGTTGCAAGGGAATTCTTAAAAACCTGGGATTTGATGAGCGTTTTCATAATTTAAAAATATCAGGTCTTTCGGGAGGACAAAAAACCAGACTTGCACTTGCAAGACTGCTTATTCTCTCACCGGATATACTGATGCTTGATGAGCCTACAAATCACCTTGACATAGAAACTCTAGCCTGGCTTGAGGAATTTTTAGCCTCATATAAAGGCACTCTCCTTGTAATCTCTCACGACAGACTTTTTCTTGATAAAGTTACAACACGTACACTTGATATAGAAAATACTCACGCAGAGCTCTACAACGGAAATTATTCAAAATTTACCCAGCTGAAACGTGAAAACCGTGATATTCTTGAACGTCAATACAAAAATCAACAAAAAGAAATCGCACGAATTGAAGCATATATAGAACAGCAGCGGCGCTGGAATAGGGAGCGAAATATTATTGCGGCAGAAAGCCGAATGAAAGCGCTTGATCGTATGGTAAAGATTGACAAGCCAGAAAATGATCCCGAAAAAATCCGTCTTTCATTTACAAAGTCCGGGGAAAGCGGAAACGATGTTTTAACGGTAAAAAGTCTTTCCAAAGCCTACCCGAACAAGCCTCTTTTTAAAGACGTGTCTTTCCTTGTAAAAAAGAGAGATAGACTTTTTATTGCGGGTAAAAACGGCTGCGGCAAGTCAACACTTATTAAAATACTTGCAGAAAAACTTGCCGCCGATTCCGGCAGCTTTGAGTACGGATATAATGTTAGCATCGGCTATTACGATCAGGAAAATCAAAATCTCGACCCGGATAACACAGTTTTAGATGAACTATGGAACTGCTATGAAGGGCTTACCCAAACCGAAATTCGTTCGGCACTTGCCCTATTTTTATTTAAGGGCGACGATATAGAAAAAAAGGTTTCTGTATTAAGCGGCGGTGAAAAAGCCCGTCTGACCCTTTGTAAGCTGATTTTGTCAAGAATGAATTTGCTTATTCTCGACGAGCCTACAAACCACCTTGATATAAATTCAAGAGAAGCACTCGAAAATGCGCTCTCCGAATTTGACGGCACAATAATTGCTGTTTCTCACGACAGATACTTTATATCAAAACTTGCAACAAGGGTGCTTGATCTTGGAGCTGCGCCTGCCCTTGATTTTATGGGTAACTATAATGAGTATCTTTCTTATAAATCAAAATGCACCCCAAAGATAGCCGAAACCGAGAAGGGACAAGTAACCGAAGCAAAAGAAAAGTTTCTGAGGGCAAAAGAGCAGGCATCGGAGGAGCGAAGACGGCGCACCCGTATGAAAAATAACGCCGCTGAAACAGCCAAAATTGAAGCGGAACTTGAAATGCTCACTAAAGAACTTGAGAATGAAGAAATACAAGCAGATTACGTAAAAGTGAATGACCTGTACACAAGGGTTGAAGAGCTTGAAGAACGGCTGATGGAGCTTTATGAGGAGGCTGATGGTTTTGAAAAAGACTAAAATGCTTGTGGTTGGTATTACTATGAACTGCGGCGGATCTGAAAAGTCCTTTTTGTCATTTTTATCCTGCCTTGACTTTTCAAAATATGACGTAACGCTTCTACTTGCAAAGCGTGAGGGAATGCTTTTGAATCAACTCCCTCCCGAAGTGAAAATTCAAATTATGGAAAAGTACGGCGATATATTTTTGCTTTCGGGCAAAAACGCTATTGCCACAATGTTTAAGACCTTTGTTCTTGAAAATCCGCTGACTCTTTTTGAGATCTTTCCGTTTTTTATAAAAACGCTTTTTTCAAAAGGTGAAAAAAGAAGCTCTGAAGCTACAAAAATGTGGCTGCACTTTATGAAAAAAATGCCTGAAATCACAGAAGAATATGATTTAGCTGTTGCTTATTGGGGTGACAGAACTATGTTTTATATGTGCGACAAGGTGAAAGCAAAACGAAAAATCACCTGGCTGCATTTTGACTACTCAAATCCCCCCCGTGACGATAAAATTTATCTTCACTACTTCAGCCGCTGCGATAAGGTTGTAACAGTCTCAGATTTTGTAGACAAGGCTCTTCGTGAAAAGCTTCCGGAAATTGCCAACAGAACCGTTATGATGGAAAACATCACAAATCCAAAGCAAATTTGGGATTTGGCATTAAACGGAGAGAGCTTCCCCGATACTCATTTTACAGGCAAACGTATTTTAACAATCGGAAGAATAAGCGAAGTCAAGGGATACGATATGGTAGTACCCGTACTGAAGCGTCTTCGTGATGACGGTGAAAACATCAGATGGTATATTATCGGAGGCGGCGACGAGGACTATCAAAAAAAGCTTGCCGAAATGCTTGTTGACTACGGAGTTGCCGATATGATGATATTCCTCGGTGCAAAGGAAAACCCTTATTCGTACCTTCGTGACTGTGATATTTATGTCCAGCCGTCACGTTTTGAAGGAATGCCGATTTCCGTAGAAGAAGCAAAAATTATGTATAAACCTATTCTTGTCACACACTACCTTGCCGCTCCAGAACAGCTTGATAATCAGCGGCTTGGGTTAATTTGTGACATAAATTCAGACAGTATTTACGAGGGCGTCAAAAAGCTGCTTTGTGATGAGGCGCTTTGCGATAAGCTTTCAGGTGAACTTTCAAAAGAGAAATTCGGCAATCAAATGGAAATTGAAAAATTCTACAAAATGGCAGAGCAGAATTAACTTGCAGATATATGTAAACATTTTCTGTTTTACTTGAAAAGGTTTATAGGGTGTGTTATAATATATAAGGGAAACCAATTGGTTTTAGGAGGAATTACTTTGATTATTCAACTTGAAGAAGCAAAATATAAGCTTCAAAATATGCGCTCTGACATAGATGAACTTGCATCTGCACTCAGAATTGAGGCTCTTATTGCCGAGGTTGAGGCAGACGAAAAACTCACTATGGAAGCAGATTTCTGGAACGATGCGGAAAACTCCAGCAAGGTACTTCAGAAAATAAAGCAGAAAAAAGATAAAATTGATGCTTTCAATGGGCTGAAAAACAGACTTGAAGATGCAATTACTCTTGCCGAAATGGGCATTGAAGAAAATGACGACAGCTTGGTTGCAGAGGTTGAGGCTGAAGTTGATGCTGTTGTAAAAGAAGAAGAACGTCAGAGAATCGAAGTTCTGCTTTCAGGCGAATACGACAGAAACAATGCTATTGTTTCCTTCCACCCCGGAGCCGGTGGAACAGAGGCACAGGACTGGGCGCTTATGCTTTACCGTATGTACACTCGTTGGGGTGAAAAGCACGGATATAACGTAAAACTTGTCGATTGGCTTGACGGAGAAGAAGCAGGTATAAAGAGCGCTACTATAATGGTAGAGGGCGTGAATGCATACGGATATTTAAAGAGCGAGGCAGGAGTTCACCGCCTTGTACGAGTATCTCCTTTTGACTCATCGGGAAGACGCCACACATCTTTTTCATCTGTTGAAGTTATGCCTGAATTTGAAGATGATGGAAAAATTGAAATCCGTGAAGAAGACCTTGAAATTACCGCTCACCGTTCAAGCGGAGCAGGCGGTCAGCATATTAACAAAACCGACTCTGCAATTCGTATAACACATATTCCCACCGGAATTGTTGTAGGCTGTCAGACTGAGCGTAGTCAGCTTCAGAACAAAGAAACGGCTATGAAGATGCTGAAGTCTAAGCTCCTGGAAATCAAAGAACGTGAGAATCTCGCTCGAATTGAAGATATTAAAGGCGTTAAGACAAATATTGAGTGGGGTAGTCAAATACGTTCATATGTATTTATGCCGTATACATTGGCAAAAGATAATCGAACAGGATATGAAGACGGCAACATCTCCGCAGTTATGGACGGAGAAATCGACGGATTTATCAATGCCTATTTAAAACAAAATGCAAATAAAAAATAAAAAATCAAGCGGTTGGTTTTCACCACCCGCTTGATTTTTTTAGAGAAAAGCCCTACTCTTCCCAAGAGAATTTTGTAAGCTCACCGTCTGCACGAAGCCCCTCAAAATTCTGTTGTCTTAAGACTTCATAAACAGCAATTGCAACCGAATTTGACAAATTGAGCGATCGAAGCGTATCTCTCATAGGTATCCTTACACATCTATCGGGATTTTTATATAAAAACTCTTCGGGAAGTCCTTTGGTTTCTTTTCCAAAGAGCATAAATACCCGATTCGGATAGGTGATATCTGTGTACTTATACTTTGCCTTTGTGGTAAAACAATAAAATTTCGCATCCGGATTTTTCAAGAAAAAGTCATCAAGACCGTCATAATAGGTTATATCAAGCTTATCCCAATAATCAAGCCCCGCACGCTTTAGTTTTCTGTCGTCAATTTCAAAGCCAAGCGGACGGACAAGATGAAGTGCCGCACCAACAGCCGCACAGGTTCTTGCAATATTACCTGTATTCTGAGGTATTTCCGGTTCGACGAGAACAATATTTATATCTTTTTTATATGTAGACATATTCAAAATCCTTTTATCTTTACATTTTTCA
>JAZNAB010000140.1:0-3679 GCA_045586285.1 Candidatus Flemingiibacterium sp.
AATGCACATTAAGCCCGTAGATAAGTTTAAGGCAATTAGACGTATTGATAAGGTTATAGGCGAAATGGAAACAAAGCAAATTCTTTCCGAAAAAGCAAGTGAAGCAAATAGTGCAGAAACCCACAGAGAAACAATGCACGCTCTTCTTGATAGCTTGCAGACCGAAAACGAGTCTTTGTTTGACGTTACGCTTACTGTTACAGCTTATAACTACCTTGCAGACGAAAACTATAAAAAGAAAGTGCGCCGTTCAATGATGACGGGCAATTTCAAACCGTCAACGCTTTACGGCTTGCAGGTTGAGGGCTTTAAGTCTGCTAATATTTCACCAACATCTACGCTTTCAAATTACGAGCGTGGAATAAACAGTTCTTCTCTTGCAGCAGTCTTTCCGTTCGTAAGAATATTTGTTATGGACGAGGGCGGTGTTCAGCTTGGAGAGAACAAAAGCAACGGTTATCCGTTCATTTTCAACCTTTGGAAACGTGGCAATCTTTATCAGAACTCTAACGGTTTTATAATCGGTAAATCGGGTTCGGGTAAATCGTACTTCTTGAAGAACTTAATTCTTAACGAATGGGCGAACGATACAAGAGTTATTATCTTAGACCCCGAAGCAGAATATCTTGCATTGTCAAGAAATCTTTCGGGCAACGTCATAGACGTTGGTAATGCAAAAGAAGGTCGTATCAACCCGTTCCATATATATAAGGTTTTGACGGAAGATGGAAATGCAGCAGACCCCGTTGTAACGTTTAACACTCACTTGAAAATGCTTGAATCGTTCTTAAAGATAGTTCTTGTCGGTGCTTCTTCTGACGTGGTTGAGCTTATCAATAACTTGGTAATTGAAGCCTATGAAAGAAAAGGTATAACCGAAACTACGGACTGCACAAATCTTAAAGCTGAAGATTTCCCGTTGTTTACCGATTTGCTTGCAGTATTGCAAGAGAAAGACAAAACAACGCTTGACAGTTTAACGCTCAGAGATATGAGAACGGCAGAGCTTTATCTTCAAAAGTTTGTAAACGGTAGATATAGCGATATATGGAACGCACCGTCAACACTTTCCGTTGATGCAGACATTATCGACTTTAACTTTCAATCGTTATTTGCAAATAAAAATAACGTAGTAGCGAACGCACAAATGCTTCTTGTTTTTAGATTTATCGAGCAAGAAGTGATAAATGCGAGAGAGCTTAATAAGAACGGGCATAATCTCCGAACAATGATTGTGGCAGACGAAGCCCATTTATACATAGACCCTAAATTCCCGATTGCTTTGGACTTCTTTTACTCTATGAGTAAACGTATTCGTAAGTATGGCGGTTCGTTTATTCCGGCAACGCAGAACATAGCCGATTGGAACGCCAACGAAGAACTAAGAGGAAAAACAAGTGCGATTATCAAAAACAGTCAGTACACGTTTATTTTCAAACTGTCTGCTCCCGATATGAAAGACGTCCTTGATGTTTATAAGACAGGAGATAGTTTTAATGATGATGAACAAAGAATGATTATTTCCGCAGTAACAGGACAAGCGTTCTTTATTGGCTCAACGGAATTAAGGTCTAACGTAAGAATTGTATCGGGCGAATATGCTCAAACGCTCTTTGATGAGCAAAAAAAGAAATAAAGGAGGAATTAAATGAAAACAAAAACAAAAAAATCAAGCAAGTTGATTATTCTTTCCGTGTTGTTCGCATTTTGTTTAAGTTTTGGCTTATTTTTTGGTATGGGAGCAACAACTGCTCACGCTGCAACTGCAACCACGCCAAAATATACAATGCAACTTGATTATTCGATAAAAACTACTAACGGTTCGGGCGGTGGAACAAGTACGAGTTATTCAACGGGAACGGCATATTCTGCAACCCTTTATAAGTCATCTACCGGAACTGAAGCTGTTACCGTTTCTCTTTGGGGTAGCTCTTCTTCGGGGACGGGAAACTTTGCAAAAGGTAGTTACATAAATTCAAGTACGGTCAACCTTGCAATCAATTCAAGCGTTTCTACGGGAACAATAACTGTAAAAAACTCTTCGGGAACACAAGTAGGTTCAGGCGGTAAATCTTTAACGCTAACGGGACTTGCAAATGGTTCTTATACAGTTGAGTTTTATTTTGGTGGTGCGGCTTGGGCTACAAGTTCACGTTCGGGTACAAGTAAGTACACATCGGCAACTTCAAGTTTCTACGTAGATTCGACAGCGCCTACAATTAGTGGAGCTTCTACATCAACTACGGGCAAATATACAAATGCCGCTTTTACCGTAACGGCAAGCGATACGGGCGGTAGTGGTGTTGCAAATTTGTATTATAAAGCACCGAACGCATCGTCGTATTCTACGGTTGCTTCTTCAATTACGTTTTCAGCGGGTAGCACCAACGGGTTGTACTACTTTTATGCCAAAGACAAAGCAGGAAATCAGTCGGCAACCTACTATGCGTATTACGATAATGTAAAGCCAACGGGAACTGTTAAAAATTCAAGTGGTACAACACTTACTACATCTTATACGAAAGATGCCTTTTCATATACGGCAACTGATAGTGGAAGTGGTATAAGTTATTTGCAATATATGACACCGGGTTCTTCAAGTTGGGCAACCTATACTTCGGGAACTACCATAGCGGCAACTGCAACAAATGGAGCGTATCAGTTTAGAGCCGTTGATAAAGCAGGAAATATCTCGGACACAAAGACTATATATCTTGATACGGTAAATCCTACGGGAGTTCTTTATAGTGGAACGTCTGCGGTAAGTTCAGGTGCAAAATCTACGGCAAGCTATATCAAGTATGTTGCTTCTGATGCCGCATCGGGTATTAAAACGGTTTACGTAAAAAAGCCCGGCGCAAGTAGTTATACCACATACACAAGCGGCACACAGTTGACTACCAACGGGACATATTCGTTTTACTGTGTGGATAACGTAAACAATTCGTCTGCAACGGTTTCAATTTCATTAGACAACACAAAGCCTACACTTTCATTGTCAACGGGCAACTTCGGGGATACACTTTCAAGTGGATTTACAGTAAGTGCAAGTGATAATCTCGGTGGAACAAAGCTTTATTACAAAAAGCCTAATGGTTCTTTCGTTCAGTCAACAAGCACGTCGGTAACGATACCCAAGACAGATGCAAACGGTACGTATCAGTTTTATGCGATTGATGGGTATGGCAATCAGTCGGCAACCTATTCAGTAACACTAAACATTGCTGCTCCCGTCGCCACGATTGTAAGAGCAAGTGACGGTAATAAGGTTTGCGTTATTTGGACGGATAGCAACTGTACGGCAACACTTAACGGTGAAAGCTACATAAATGGTAGTTGGATTAGTGTTGAAGGAAGTCATACTCTTATTCTTACTAACGATGCAAATCGTTCATCAACTTATACCTTTACGATAGACCACTATTACAAAGAGTATAAAGTAGTAGATGCGACGTGTACGGCGCAGGGTTATACAACCTATAAATGCGACAACTGTGGAAATACGTATAACGCAAATTATACGAACGCACTCGGTCATAACTATATCGTAACAAAGGTTGTAGATTCTACGTGTACGGCAGAAGGATATTCCGTTTACGTTTGTACTCGTTGTGGCGATACGTATAATGACGACGTAGTTGTTGCAAACGGTCACGCATACGCAAGTTGGTACGTTGTA
>JAZNAB010000141.1:0-9670 GCA_045586285.1 Candidatus Flemingiibacterium sp.
ATATTTTAATCTGTACGATTATAAGTGGGAGCTTCTTAATTCCTACAATAAATCTCCAGAAAGGCCAAGGGCAACTATAGGACTTCCTATGGCACTTAATATGTATGAAATGCCTCCTTTTTGGCATACCTTCTTTACAAAGCTCGGCTTTAAGGTTGTAGTTTCGCCTCACTCTGACAGAAAGCTGTATCTTGCCGGTCAGCAGACAATTCCATCGGATACGGTTTGCTTCCCTGCAAAGCTTGTTCACGGTCATATTGAAGCTCTTGTAAGAGAGGGCGTTGATGCAATTTTCTATCCTTGTATGACTTATAATTTTGATGAGGGACTTGGGGATAACCATTATAACTGCCCTGTTGTTGCATATTATCCCGAGGTTGTCGGCGCAAACATACCGAGTGTCAAAAAAACAAAATTTATAAAAGATTATATCGGTGTTCATCGCCCTCGGGATTTTGCAGTTAAAATGTATGAGATACTGTCAAAACATTTCGACGGTATCAATAAAGACGAGGTTCTTGCGGCTTGCAGGTCGGCATTTCTTGAGCGTGAGAAATTCCTTGATAAGATTTCACAAAAAGGCAAGGAGTTTATAAAAATCGCAAGGGAAAAAAATATGCCGATTATCGTACTTGCCGGCAGACCTTATCACGTTGACCCGGAAGTAAATCACGGAATTGACAGGCTGATTTGCGAATGCGGCGCTGTTTTGATTACGGAAGATGCCGTTTCAAGCTATATGCCTCATATGAAGAAAATTAAAGTTGGGGTTCTCAATCAGTGGACTTACCATTCAAGGCTGTATGCGGCGGCAAAGTACATAGAAACACAAGACGATATGAACCTTGTTCAGCTTGTTTCCTTCGGGTGCGGCGTTGATGCCATAACTACCGATGAGGTGAGAGAGATACTTGAAACCGAGGGAAAAATCTATACTCAGATCAAAATTGACGAAATTACCAACCTAGGTGCTGTAAAAATACGTCTTCGCAGTCTTTTCTCGGCTTGTGAGGCTAAAAGAAGGGAGGCGGCAAAATGGGTGAAGTGAGTCGTGTAGAGTTTACAAAAGAAATGAAAAAGGATTACACAATCCTTATTCCCAGTATGCTGGATATTCATTTTCGATTATTAAGGAACGTTTTTGTAAGCTACGGATATAAGGTTGAGCTTTTGCAAAATGACGGCCACGCTGTTGTTGAAGCAGGGCTGAAATACGTTCACAATGATACTTGCTATCCTGCACTGCTTGTAATCGGTCAGATGATTGATGCGCTTCAGAGCGGAAAATACGATTTATCCAGAACTGCTCTGATGATAACCCAGACGGGCGGCGGCTGCAGAGCTTCTAACTATATTCATTTACTCCGCAAAGCGCTTAAAAAGGCTGGTCTTGGGTATATTCCCGTAATTTCTCTTAACATTTCGGGACTTGAAAAAAATAGCGGATTTTCCCTGACTTTCGGTATGCTGAGGCGCTTGATTGCGGCAGTCGCATACGGAGATATGATGATGCTTTTATCAAATCAGGTACGCCCTTATGAAATAACAAAAGGTGAAGCTGACAATTTGGTAAAAGGGTGGGTGTCCCTTTTGACTGAGGATTTCAAACGGGGAAAGGGCTTCAAAAAAGGTGAAATGCGCTCATATATGACTAAAATCGCCGAGGATTTTGCAAAAATTCCGATGGACAAATCAAGAAAACCGGTTAAAGTGGGAATTGTTGGCGAAATATACGTTAAGTTTTCGGCACTTGCCAATAATCATCTTGAGGAATTTCTTGCATCTGAGGGGTGCGAGGTTATGGTTCCCGGCCTTATGGGATTTTTGCTTTTTAAGGTTGATAACCGGATGGAAGACATAAAGCTTTACGGCGGAAGCAGACTTAAATATCGAGTGGTGGAATTGCTTCACGGCTACCTTGCGGGAATGGAGCAGTTTATAATTGATATTGTGAATGAGCAGGGAGTTTTCCTTGCGCCCGGCAACTACGCTCATCTTAAAGGTCTTGTTGATGGGATTATAGGATACGGAAGCAAGATGGGAGAGGGTTGGCTTTTAACTGCGGAAATGGTTGAGCTTATAAAAAGCGGATATGAAAATATCGTATGCGCCCAGCCTTTTGGCTGTTTGCCAAACCATATTGTCGGAAAGGGTATGATAAGAAAGCTTCGTGAGCTTTACCCGAGATCCAACATTGTGCCGATTGACTATGACCCCGGTGCAACAAGAGTAAATCAGGAAAACCGTATTAAGCTTATGCTTTCGGTTGCAAGAGAAATAAAAAATACAGAAAAAACACCCGAAAACAGCAGCATTTTAACTGCCGATAATACTTTATCCGATAATACATTATCGTGTATATAAGGCTATGAAAATTAAACTGCCAATAGAAATTGAAAAAATAATAAAAAGCCTTGAAGACGGCGGATTTGAGGCTTATATTGTGGGCGGTTGTGTCCGTGACTTTATAATGGGAAGAACGCCTGCGGATTTTGATATTACAACTTCTGCAACTCCAATGCAGATTGAGGCGGTATTTTCAGATATATCAGGATTTCATACAGTTCCAACGGGTATAAAGCACGGAACAATAACGGTCATAAACGGGAATATCTCGGCGGAGGTTACAACTTTTAGAGTTGACGGGGAATATAGGGACAGCCGCCGTCCCGAAAGTGTAAGTTTTACAAATAAGCTTTCCGAGGATTTGTCACGCAGGGATTTTACCGTGTGTGCAATGGCGTATTCAAAGAATGGCGGAATTGTTGACCTTTATGGCGGGACAGCCGATGCAAATAATAAAATAATTCGCTGTGTGGGAAATCCCGTGCAGCGTTTTACGGAAGATGCGCTGCGTATTCTGAGAGCACTTCGTTTTGCATCGGTGCTTGATTTTTCTATTGAAGAACAAACAAGTAAGGCAATACAAAAGCTTCACCCAAGACTTGCACTGGTATCAAAGGAAAGAATTTGTGCCGAGCTTTCAAAGCTTATTTCAGGCGATGGAGCAGGACGGATACTTAAAGAATATTCTTCGGTAATTTCCGGACTTTTTTCGGGCGAAGCTTTTGTAAATACGGATAAAATAGCAGATATTCTTGACTGCCTTCCGAAAAAGCTTGACCTTCGGCTTTCGGCAGTACTTTGGGGTGTATCCCCTGAAAAAGCGGCAAGTATTCTCAAAGAGCTGCGATTTGAATCAAAAACCGTCAGAAATGTACAGATGATTCTTTTGGAGGTTAGGTGCAGTCTTTCCACACGCTTTGACGTAAAGCTGCTTATTTCAAGGGTTGGCGACGACCTTGCACACGATATAATTGTTCTTAAAACCGCCTTCGGTGAGCTTGAAGACGGGGTGACGGGGCTATTTTTTGATATAATAAATTTAAATGAGTGCAGAAATCTTTCTATGTTGGCTATTAACGGAAATGATTTGCTGAGCCTTGGATTTCCGTCTTTTGAGATAGGCAAAAAGCTTGACTTACTTTTAAAATGTGTTTTTTCCGGAGAAATTGAAAATACTAAAGCGGCACTTACAGCAGAGTTAACAAAAAACAAAGAAAGTGAATGACAGATGAAAGAAGTTTTGATGTGTAAATACGGTGAGCTGATTTTAAAGGGTGCAAACCGTTCTTATTTTGAGAATTTGCTTATAAAAGAGCTTCGTACAAGAGTTAAGCGTGCAGGTAATTTCAGCATAAGCTATGCCCAAAGTACAATTTACGTTGAGCCTCTTGACGAGCTTTCGGATATAGATGCGGCACTTGAAGAAGTCAAGAAAGTTTTCGGAATTGTCGCAATTAACAGAGCTATTGTTACCGAAAAGAATATTGATGCAATAAAGGCGGCGGCAAAGGAATATCTTCCGCCGTATCTTGCAGGTGCGAGAAGCTTTAAGGCAGATGCAAGAAGAAGCGATAAAAGCTTCCCGCTGGCGTCGCCTGACCTTATGAGAGAGGTTGGGGGTGCGGTGCTTGAGGTTATGCCAAAGCTTAAGGTTGACGTGCATAATCCTGAGGTTACCGTGCGTGTGGAAATAAGAGAAAAAGGTGCATATATTCACGCAGGAGCGATTAAGGGAGCTGGCGGTATGCCGCTTGGTTCAAGCGGTAAGGGCTTACTTCTTCTGTCGGGCGGAATTGACAGTCCTGTTGCAGGTTTTATGCTTGCAAAACGAGGAGTTACACTTGAAGCTCTTCATTTTGAAAGTTACCCTTATACAAGCGAGAGAGCAAGAGAAAAGGTGCTTGAATTAGCAAGACTTTTGTGCGAGTATACGACACATATCAAGGTTCACGTAATATCTCTTACCCATATACAAGAGGAGCTTCGGGATACCTGTAATGAGGATTATTTTACCATACTTCTTCGCCGTTATATGATGACACTTGCAGAAAGAGTTGCAAGACGCAATAACTGCCACGCACTTATTACGGGAGAAAGTCTTGCACAGGTTGCAAGTCAGACTATGAAAGCAATAGAGGCAACAGACAGCGTTGTAAACATTCCGGTTTACCGTCCTTGTATCGGCCTTGATAAAGAAGAAATTATCAAAATATCAAGACAAATCGGCACGTATGAAACTTCAATTTTGCCTTATGAAGATTGCTGTACTGTTTTTACCCCACGTCACCCGAAAACAAAGCCGGAGCTTGAAAAGGTAATCGAGGAAGAAAATAAACTTGACTTTAAAACTCTGTGCGATGAAGCTTTTGAAACGCTAAATACGTATAATATCAGAATTGATAATTAAATCAGCAATATTTGATATATAAATATAAACTTTTTAATAATTTTAATCAAAAACGAGAAAATCCCCTTGACATATGCCTTATTTTTGTATAAAATATAAGTATGTGTAATTTATAAACTGCCGTTGTTTTGTCTTGTGATGGGGACTTGCGATGGATTAGATATTTAAGTTTAACACAAATCATAAACATTAATTCATTTATAAGGAGGTGTTCTGTATTGCTGGAAATTATAATAAGTGTACTTATTACCGCCTTGGTATGTATACCGGTTGGCGTTTTGTTTGGTATAACTTACAGAAAAAAAGTCGGTGAAGCCGAAATCGGTTCCGCCGAGGAGCACGCAAAGAAAATAATAGAAGACGGCGAACGTACTGCCGAAAATAAGAAAAAAGAAGCTCTTATCGAAGCTAAGGAAGAAATTCTCCGCCAGAGAAATGAAGCTGAAAGAGATATTAAAGAGCGCAGAAGCGAACTTTCCAAAATGGAAGCCCGTGTTGCCAAAAAAGAAGAACAAATCGAGCATAAAATTGAAGGGCTTGAAGCTAAAGAAGAACAGCTTGCTGCAAAACTTAAGGAATGTGAAGCTACCCGTGAGGAAATTGAGGCTATTAAGGTAAAACACCTTGAAACGCTTGAAAAAGTTGCGGGACTTACCGCAGAAGAAGCAAAGGCGCAGATTGTATCCCGTATTGATGACGAGGTAAAATACGAAACGGCGCAAAAGCTTATCGAATACGAACAGCAATTTAAAGAGGAAGCAGACAATAAAGCAAGAAATATACTCAGTCTTGCAATTCAGCGCTGTGCTTCCGAAACAGTTACAGAAGCAACCGTATCTGTTGTATCTCTCCCGAATGACGAAATGAAGGGAAGAATTATCGGTCGTGAGGGTAGAAATATCCACACAATTGAGGCGCTTACAGGTGTTGACCTGATTATTGACGACACTCCCGAGGCGATTACTCTTTCGAGCTTTGACCCTGTTCGCCGTGAGGTTGCCAAAATCACTCTTGAAAAGCTTATTGTTGACGGAAGAATTCACCCTGCACGTATTGAGGAAACTGTTGAACGTGCAAAACGTGATGTTGATGCAATGATTAAGCAGGCAGGAGAAAGAGCTACATACGATACAGGTATCCACGGACTTGCTCCGGAGCTTATCAAGCTTCTCGGAAGACTTCGTTTCCGTACAAGCTATGGACAGAACGTGCTTGACCATTCAATCGAGGTTGCGCTCCTTTCGGGTATGATAGCTGACGAGCTTGGAGTTGACAGCACACTTGCAAAACGTGCGGGACTTCTTCACGATATCGGCAAGGCTCTTACCCAGGAGATTGAAGGCTCACATATTCAACTCGGCGTTGATATTGCTAAGAAATTTAAGGAAAATAAAGACGTTATTCACGCAATCGAGGCTCACCACAACGACGTTGAAGCGCAGACCATCACTGCGATAATCGTTCAGGCGGCAGATGCAATTTCTGCGGCCCGCCCCGGCGCAAGACGTGAGGACCTTGAAAACTATATCAAGCGTCTGCAGAAGCTTGAAGAAATTACTTACAGCTTCCCCGGCATCGATAAAGCCTTTGCAATTCAGGCAGGCAGAGAAATCCGCATTGCCGTTAAGCCAGAGGAAATCAATGACGAGCAAATGATTGTTACTGCAAGAGAAATTGTTAAAAAGATTGAGAGCGAGCTTCAGTATCCGGGACAGATTAAAGTCCATATGATAAGAGAAAGCCGTGCAATCGACTACGCAAAGTAAGTTTTAATAAACAAGTAAAGCCCACCGACGATAACGGTGGGCTTTGTTTTGTTAATGGGATTTGCCGATTTTTGCTACATAAACGACGTGTTTCAAATGTATCAAGTAAATAGCAGTTGCCGTGTTCATTTTGCCTTTTTGAGTTAATATTACTTGCCGGCAAAATATTCTTTAATCGCTTCTTTTATGTAAAGAGAAGCCTTGCCGTCGCCATAGGGATTTTTAGCTTCTGCCATACGGTTGTATTCATTCTTGTCGGTCAAAAGAAGTTCCGCTTCTTCTATAATTCTGTGGGTATCTGTGCCGATTACCTTTACAGTGCCCGCATCTGCTGCCTCGGGACGCTCGGTTTCGGTACGAAGTACAAGCACCGGCTTGTTGAACGAGGGGGCTTCCTCTTGTATTCCTCCGGAATCGGACATTATAAAGTGAGATTTTGAAAGCAGATTATGCATATCCGCAACGTCAATGGGGTCGGTCAAAATTACCCTAGGCTGTTGTGACAGCATTGGAAGAACAACGTCACGCACTGCGGGGCTTAAGTGTACGGGGTATACAAACAAAAGCTCCGGGTGCTTTCCTGAAAGCTCTTTGATAGCTGCACAGATATTTTTAATTCCGCCCTTTTGATTTTCTCGTCTGTGAGCGGTTACTGTAATTACTTTTTCCTTTGAGAAATCAATTTTCGCAAGGTTTTTATCAGAAAATTTATAGTCGTCTTTAACCGTATATGCAAAAGCATCAAGAACTGTATTTCCCGTTTTGTAAACATTTTGGCTGATGCCTTCTTTTGCAAGATTTTGCACATTTAGGTCTGTGGGGGCAAAGTGGAGAGTTGAAAGCTTTGTTGTCATATTTCGGTTAAGCTCCTCGGGATAGGGAGAATAACGGTCATAGGTGCGAAGTCCTGCCTCAACGTGTCCTACTGCGATTTGTGCATAAAAGGCTGCAAGAGCTGCGGCAAAGCTTGTTGTGGTGTCACCGTGTACGAGCACAATATCCGGCTTTTCTTGCTTCAAGACGGGTTCAAGTCCGGTAATAACATCAGCGGTTATGGAAGTAAGTGTCTGGCCGCTTTTCATAATATTAAGGTCATAGTCGGCTTTTACACCGAAATAATCCATTGCTGAGTCGAGCATTTCTCTGTGCTGTGCGGTTACAGAAACGAGGCTTTCTATTTCCCCATCGGCTTCAAGAGCCTTTATAAGAGGGCACATTTTTATAGCTTCTGGGCGTGTGCCGAAAACAGACATAACTTTAATCATAGTGACAATTCCTTTCGGTATTTTGTTTGAATTAAAGAGTAACTCCCTCGAGGGTGTTGTGGGCTTCAAGAGCAGTTTTGACATCTTCATAAGCAATGTCAAAAAGCTGTTTTGCACGTTTGTCCTGTCCTGTTAAATCAAGGTATCCGAAAAGGGCCTCCATTCCCGTTGCACGTCTGTATTCAAGTGCGGAAGCGCTTTTGGGTATTGAAATGCCGTGAGCATTTCTTCCTCTTTTGAATATATATTCTTCTTCCTCGGTTAACAGCGGGAGAAGCTTGTCCATACCCGCACTTTGAGCAGTAGCTTTTACAAAGCTCAGGGCAAGTTTACTTAATTTTCCGCCGTCAGCAACCCCGAGGGATACAAGGTAACGGCGCACAAGTACTTCAAGTGCCGCATCACCAAGATAAGCAAGGGTTGCTCCGCTAAGAGAATTTACAAATTTATTGTCCATAGCTGTCTTTTCCCCAAAAACTTAATAGAAATATTTAATATTGGAATGAGATTTTTCCCAAGTGTAACCAAGCTCACTCATTTCAGCCGCCGTAAGCATATAAAACTTTCGCTCAACAACGCCAACTTGATTTGGTACAGGGTCATCGTGAGTTACGTCAACAAAGTATATTTGCCCGTCAACAAGCACCATATTCCAAGCGTGCTTGTCGGGGTTTGAAGGAGAAGTTCCCGTAACTGAACGAGAACGTATGCCGACTCTTTCAAGAAGCATATTGAAAGCTGCCGCATAACCCTGGCAAACAGCTTTGCCCTGACACAATACACCGTAGGCAAGTTTTGATTCAAAGGGAATTGTATCTGCGGTATAGTTATCAAAATCGTATTCGCAGTTTAACACAATATAATCGTGGATTGCACCTATTTTGTCAAGGGTTGACATATCCTCGGTAATAATTTGGGGAATTATCTCGTCCGCTGCAATTGAGGCTTCGGAGCACAAAAATGCAATTTTTTTCTTATCTATTGGGAATTCAAGCTTTATAGTGTATTCATTTTCGCCGGGGATATAGGAACAATGAAGATACGAGGTGTAAAAGCTTTCTATAAACATACTGTTCGTGTGCTTATAATACTCTGACCATATTTCGTATGGAATATCGGTTTTAAAAGTAAATTCACTTATAAGCTCACGGTTTAAAATATGAAAAAGGTCAACAAGCTCCGATTCGGTGTTCAGAGGACTTTCATATGCATTTTGAAGAATTTGATTTTTCTTATATTCGTAGGGGGATTTTTTGTATTCTATAATTCTTACAGCTATTGTTGCCGCTTCGCTTCTTCGTGCGTAGCTCTCGCCCCTGTAGACTCTTGTGTAATTTTTAGCGGGATAGCCACGAAGCAGATATTCGTTATAAGCTGTTGAAGCGTAAATATCAGAAACATCGGTAAAAGGATTATCAATTTTTGCGGGGTCAATACCGAGGGAGAGTATCATCATCTTTGTCATAGCTGAACGGGTAATCGGTTCTTCAAGCTTTAAGGTGTGCAAATCCTCGTCGGATAGAATTCCGTTTTCATAGGCATGGCTGATATAAGGGGAAATCCAATGACCTTCGTAAAGTACGGTTTTTGTTGGGGTATTTAAATCAATGCCGGAACTTGCCATAATAATTTTTATAAACTCTGCGCTTGAGATGTCATTATCAGGGCGGAAGCTTCCGTCAGGATAGCCGTTAATTACACCCATCTCAACGAGGTTTGTGATTTCGTCATAAAACCATTGACCTTCAATAACATCGAAGAAAACTAGGGCTTTATTTTCTTCTTTGCCTTCATCGTTACTCTCGCTGTTTTCAAAAAGCCTGTCACCGCTATCTGCGGCGGCAGTATCAACCGTTTCTGTACCGTGGGTGTCCGTTAAGGATTCA
>JAZNAB010000142.1:0-5879 GCA_045586285.1 Candidatus Flemingiibacterium sp.
AAATAAGAAAGATGCTGATTTTTCTTTAAATTAACAAGCTGTACACCTTGAGATGTTCTTGTTGATTTTTCAACTATATTATCGCTGTTTACAGCAATTGCCTTATGAGCATCGGTAACAAGCAGCACATCTCTTGGTGTCTGTGCATAAAATGCGCCGACAAGTGCGCTTGTATCGGAATATGCGGCTGTAAGCTTACGTCTGTTAGTTTTTGTTTTATAGCTCTCAACAGGAATTCTTACACCCTTACCATTAGCAAATACAAACACCATATAAGCGTCTTTGGGATACTCTGTAATAACAGCCATAGCTGCAACTTTTTCGCCTTCGTCAAATGACAGTTTAGCCGGAATATAATCACCTAGCTGTGAAGCTTTTGATAAATCAAAATCTGCAAGTTTTGCTTTATAGCATTGTGCCCTGTCTGAGAAGAAAAGTATCTCTGCAATATTTTCTGTTTCTTTGCTGTCAACGATTATATCGCCTTCTTTAAGCTTTTGCTCATCGCTTCCTCTGAGGGACTGAGGTGTAATCTTTTTAAAATATCCGTCACGGGTAAGATATACATTGACATTAAAGTTCTCAACTTCATTTTCAGGCTCATACTTTTCAACGTCGTCTTCATAGATTAGCTGAGTTCTTCTGGGTTGAGCATATTTTTTCTTAATATCACGAAGTTCATCAGCAATATGCTCACGCACCTTAATATCGTCGCCGATTTTAGCTTCAAGCAAAGCAATATCCTTCTGTAAAGCTTCAATTTCTCTAATTCTATTGATAATATACTCACGGTTTAAATTACGAAGTTTAATTTCTGCAATATATTCTGCCTGAATTTCATCAATTCCAAAGCCTTCCATAAGGTTTGGTACAACATCGGATTCGTGTTCTGTTTCACGAACAATTTTAATAGCCTTGTCAATATCAAGCAAAATTTTGCCAAGCCCCATTAATAAATGAAGCTTGTCTTTCTTTTTATTAAGCTCAAAGCTCAACTCACGGCGGACACATTCCATTCGAAATGAAATCCACTCTTTTAAGATATCAATAACGCCAAGCTGACGAGGTGTGCCGTTGATCAAAACATTAAAATTACAGTTGAAGTTATCTTCAAGTGTTGTAAGTTTAAACAGCTTAGCCATAAGCTTATCAGGATCAACACCACGTCGAAGGTCAAGAGTAAGTTTAAATCCAGATAAATCAATCTCGTCACGGAAATCAGAAATGTCCTTGATTTTTCCCTCTTTAACAAGCTCTGCAATTCTGTTCATTATAAGTTCAATTGAAGTAGAATACGGGATTTGAGTAATATTTATACAATTATCTTTTTTATCATAATTATATCTTGAACGCAGAGTAACAGCACCTCTGCCCGAAAGCATAATTTCTCTCATTTTGTCCTGATTGTATATCAAATAAGCTCCCCCCGAAAAGTCAGGCGCTTTAATAATATCCATCATTTTTTCAACAGAAGTTTCCGGCCGGCGTAGAAGCTGTATTGTACCGTCACATATTTCTGCAAGGTTAAAAGAACAAATATTACTGGTCATTCCGACAGCAATACCAAGATTAGGTGAAATCAAAACGTTTGGAAATGTAGTCGGAAGAAGAACGGGCTCTTTCATTGTCGCATCATAGTTATCTACCATATCGACAGCATTTTTGTCAATTCCACGAAACAGCTCGTTACAAAAAGTATCCAGCTTTACTTCAGTATAACGTGAAGCGGCGTAAGCCATATCACGACTGTACTGCTTACCAAAGCTTCCCTTTGAATCAACAAAAGGATGAAGCAATGCCTCATTTCCTCTGGTGAGTCTGACCATAGTTTCATAAATAGCAGCATCTCCGTGAGGATTAAGACGCATAGTTTGTCCGACAACATTGGCACTTTTTGTTCTTGCCCCTGTTAAAAGTCCCATTTTATACATAGTGTAAAGGAGTTTTCTATGTGATGGTTTAAAACCGTCTATTTCAGGAATTGCACGGTCACGGATAACGTACATTGCATATGGCATAAAGTTGGTTCTTATGGTATCTGTTATTGCTTGATCAGTTATTTCAGCGGTAATACCATTTGAAATATGTTCAACTTCTTTTGATTTTCTCGCCATTTTCTAAACTATCCTTTCTGTCGAATAAAATTACAGATATATGATTTCGTGTCCTGCAGCTTTAAGTATACGGTTATAAAGTGCAAGACCTATACCTTTTTTATCGGGTGCTTTAACATATACAGCATTTAAATTATATTTATCAGCTTCACGAAGTTTTGAAAATAGCTCGTGAGATGCAGACTCATCACTATTATCACCAAGGCTCAAAACAACAACACCGATTTTTTCAATCTTTGCCCTGTCCTTTTCAAAAGCTAAAACACCAATTTTATCATTTTTTGATTTATCCGTTATAAAATCAAAAATCTTATCATCACTGCCAACAAGAATTTTTACAGGAGTATTCGGTGCATAGTGGCGATACTTCATTCCGGGGGCTTCGGGTGACTCTGAAATATCAAGCTTACCAATAATCGATTTATCAAAAATTACCTCGCCGAATAATGATAACATTTCAACAGTAATCCCCCCCGGTCTTAAAAGAACAATCTTATCACCGGTAAGCTTAATAATAGTTGACTCAACACCGATTTTTGATGAACCTCCATCTATAATCATATCGATTCTGCCGTTCATATCTTCAATAACGTGAGCGGCAAGGGTTGGACTTGGTTTTCCGGAAATATTAGCACTCGGAGCAGCAATAGGAACACCTGCTGAAGAAATAAGCTTTCTAGCATATTCAGATGCAGGAATTCTGATTGCAACTGTGTCAAGTCCGCCTGTTACTGTATCCGGAATTATGTCCTTTTTTTTCATTACAACTGTAATAGGTCCGGGCATAAATGCATCTGCAATTTTATAAAACTGTTCAGGTACTATACAGTATTTTGAAGCATCTTCAACGCAAGACAAATGTACAATTAAGGGATTATCGGAAGGACGTCCTTTAGCAGCATATATTTTAGAAGCAGCTCCTTCATCAAGAGCATTTGCACCAAGTCCATAAACGGTTTCCGTTGGAAATGCAACAAGGCCTCCCTCACGAAGTAATTGTCCGGCCTCATTAAATATTAAATTGTTAGCATCGCTATTGTCAGATAGCCGAGCAATAACTGTTTTCATTAAATTGTCCTCAACATTATTTTTATATAAACTAATTGTTAGCAAGTTTAGCGGCTGTATCAGCCGTTACAAGAGCAGTCAGCATTTCTTCTATATCTCCGTTTAAAAACTGTTCAAGAGAATGAAGTGTGTATCCGATTCTATGGTCGGTAACACGGCTTTGCGGATAGTTGTAAGTACGAATACGTTCACTTCTGTCACCCGTACCGACTTGACTCTTACGCTCACTTGCAATTTTTTCATTCTGCTCTGCTTGTTTCATATCATAAAGCTTTGTACGCAAAAGCTTCATTGCTTTGTCACGGTTTTTATACTGTGAGCGTTCATCTTGACATTCAATAACAATACCGGTTGGCTTATGAATAAGTCTTATAGCCGACTCGGTTTTATTGACGTGCTGTCCGCCGGCTCCGCTTGATTTTATTGTTTCAATTTCAAGATCGGATTGATTGATTTCAATTTCAACATCTTCCGCCTCGGGAAGAACTGCCACAGTAGCAGTTGAAGTATGAATTCTGCCCTGAGATTCGGTTTCGGGAACACGCTGTACACGATGAACACCTGACTCAAATTTAAGCTTTGAATATGCACCCTCTCCCATTACCATAAAGCTGACCTCTTTAAATCCTCCGAGCTCAGTTTCGTTTATATTTAAAATCTCAGTTTTCCAGCCAACACTGTCTGCATACATATTATACATACGATAAAGAACATAGGCAAAAAGTGCAGCTTCTTCACCGCCGGCTCCGCCTCTGATTTCAATAATTACATTTTTATCATCATTGGGATCTTTAGGCAAAAGTAAAATTCTTAGTTCGTTTTCTATTTCTGGTAAATGATTTTTTAGTTCTGATAATTCCTCACGAGCAAGAAGTTCCATTTCGTGATCAAGCTTTTCTTCAAGCAAAGCTTCACAATCAGCAATTTGATTTGTGCAAGATACATACTCTCTGTACTTTTCAACAACAGGTGTAAGTCGTTTATGCTCTCGCATAAGCTTTGTATATTTATCTTGGTCACTAATAATATCAGGATTTGATAAATCATCTGATATACGCTCATAATTTTCTTCGGTAATTTTCAGTTTTTCAAACATAATATGTCCTTTTTAAATTTTATTTTATAACTAACATTGCAAGGTTTATAATTACACCTATCAAAGCTGATATTACATATAACAAACTAAGAATTAAAAAATTTTCTTTCAAGTTTTTATTAGTACGGAACAAAACTATAAGTCCTATTCCCGCCCCTGCTGATAAAGCTGCAATAAGCGAACCGAAAGCTAATGTTCCTTCTATAAAAAGTTCAGTAACAATAACACTGACGGCACAACTTGGAATTAATCCTATCAAAGCTGACAAAAATGGTTGGAATATACTATCAGTCATTAACAAGGCTTTAATTCTTGACTCGCCTATAAAATCAAATAAAAGCTCTAAAACAAAAGAAGTTAAAAAAACAAATATAAATACGGATAATGTTCTTTTAATGGCAGATGTCAAAATTCCCTTGCCCGAATCGCAGTGGCTGCAATGATGATGTTCACCGCCCTCGTGAAAATGTTCATTCGATAAATGATGATTTACATTCTTTTTAAAGTTTACCTTAAACAACTTGAAGATATTGTCTATTAAAAAGCCTGCAGCAACAGCAAAAATAAATTTTATTAAAAGTACAGGGATAATAAAAGACGGCTTAGCTGCTAAAATCGGAATAGCATCATCAGATGTAGCAATAAATACTGCTATAAGAGCGCCTATTGTAATGATTCTCTCACTAAATAAATTAGCGCATACAACCCCAAAACTGCACTGCGGAAATAATCCAAGCAATGAAGCTCCTAAAATTCCAAATCTATTGTTTGATAACAAATTATGGATTCTAAATTTAGCTTTGTGTTCGACAAGCTCAATAACCAAATACACTATAAACAGCACAAAAAGCATATACCAGGTATGAAAAAAAGTATGCTTAAGTCCGTGAAATAGTGTATGAAAAATAACTTCAAAAGTATTAGTCATATTATATATTTATTCCTTATTAGAGTAAATCGATTTTCAAAATATATAATTACAAATCAAATCCGTTTGGATTTTTAGTCTGCCAATTCGCACTGTCACGGCACATATCTTCAATGCCGAATTCAGCTTTCCAACCAAGCACTTCCTTAGCCTTTGCCGGATCAGCATAACATTCATCAATATCTCCGGGGCGGCGGGGTGCTATTTTATAATTTATCTTTTTGCCCGTTACCGATTCATATGCCTTAACTATTTCAAGAACAGAATAACCGTTGCCGGTGCCGACATTGAATACGTCAAGTCCTTGCTTTTTTTTAAGCCATTTAAGAGCAGCAAGATGAGCTTTTGCAAGGTCAACAACGTGAATATAGTCTCGAACTCCGGTTCCGTCTTTTGTATCATAATCATCTCCGAATACATTCAGGCATTCACGTTTACCGATAGAAACTTGAGTAATATACGGCATTAGATTGTTTGGTATACCTGATGGATCCTCGCCGATAAGTCCTGATTTATGTGCTCCTATAGGATTAAAATATCTCAAAATTGCTACATTCCAACTATTGTCCGCCTTATATAAATCCTTAAGAATATATTCAATTATTAATTTTGTCTGACCGTATGGATTTGTTACAGAATTCGGAAAATCCTCTTTAATAGGAACACTTGCCGG
>JAZNAB010000143.1:0-1877 GCA_045586285.1 Candidatus Flemingiibacterium sp.
GGCATAATTCCGCAAGCGGTAATAATGTCGTTTTCATCTATAATTGACAAATCAACAACGGTATAACCGTTGTCTTCATTTTGATATATAATTGTTTCAATTATACCCTCTATGGTTTCCATAGAATTTTCGTTTGTTTTATCGATTTGCATTATTTATTCCTTACAGTTTTCATTTTTTATAATTTCACAGTTTTTCGGCATAGCATCTTCATTAATTATTATATCATCATTAACAAGAATAATCAACCTTTCATCAGAAATAATTTTCTCGCATCTCAAATATTCTACATAAGAAATAACCTCACAAAAATCTATATTGTCATCATATGTAACGGCGGCTCGAATAAGCTTTTTTGTTTTCTTTCTGTAGAGAAGTCTGGTTTTTGCCATATATGCAAGGCTATATGCCCCAAAACAAGCAAGAATGGCTACTATAATTTCAAGTATCTCTTTCATAATTTTGTTAACCTCTTCCAAGTTTTCTTACATTAATAAAGTATCTGCTTTATCAGAATATGTAAAAATCGCAAGTTTGACACCGAATAAATAGTCATAATTACGATAATAATGTCTTTTGTTAAAGTAACTTTTGTTTATTCGGGAGATTTTTTACTAATAAAAAAATTTACAAAACAATCTATTGACTTTTTTATTATGGCGTGATATAATTAATCTGTCTTGATATGTTTGCGGATATTTCAGGATAAACAAAATCAAATTATTTTCAAAGGAGGTGCGATATGCCAACCTTTAATCAGCTTGTTAAGCAAGGACGTTCAGAAAAGGCTTATAAGTCCAAAGCTCCTGTTCTTCAGCACGGCTTCAACTCTTTGACCGACTCTGCAACAGACGCAAGCTCACCACAGAAAAGAGGCGTATGCACAAAGGTCACCACGACTACCCCTAAGAAGCCTAACTCGGCGCTTCGTAAGATTGCCCGTGTAAGACTTACAAATGGACTCGAGGCGACTGTTTACATTCCCGGCATCGGACACAACCTTCAGGAGCACTCCGTAGTGCTTATCCGTGGCGGACGTGTACGTGATCTGCCTGGTGTGCGTTACCACATTATCCGTGGCACTCTTGATACTCAGGGTGTTGCAAACCGTAATCAGAGCCGTTCCAAGTATGGAGCAAAGCGCCCGAAGAAATAATTCGGCCGTGTGAGTATTCTCTGCTCTCTCAGAGAAAAACAACAAGGTATAGAATATTCCAAGTCAGCTTTGAGAAATAAAGAAAATAACCGGGATTTGTTTATGTATCCGCAAATGCGTATGCGGTCTTCGGAGCGTTTCTTTACTCAAGCATTTACGGAAGAAAACTTTCGAGTACCTATGATATCATAATTTATATGAAGGAGGGAAGTACAGTGCCGAGAAGAGGTCAAATTTCAAAAAGAGACGTTTTACCGGATCCGTTGTACAATTCTAAGCTGGTAACAAAGCTTATCAACAACATTATGTATGATGGCAAGAAGGGTGTAGCCCAGAAAATAGTATACGATGCATTCGCAATCGTAGAAGCAAAATTGGGCAGGAATCCCCTCGAAGCTTTCAACGACGCACTTGAAAACATTATGCCTGTATTAGAAGTTAAGGCTCGCCGTGTTGGCGGTTCGACTTATCAGGTACCAATGGAGGTAAGAGCTGAAAGACGTCAGACTCTTGGACTTCGTTGGATAGTTCTCTATTCGAGAAGCCGTGGTGAAAAAACAATGGCTGAAAAACTTGCAAACGAAATTCTCGATGCTATCAATTCTATGGGCGGAGCTTTCAAGAAGAAAGAAGAAACTCACAGAATGGCAGAAGCAAACAAGGCGTTTGCACACTACAGATATTAATTTTATTCACACGAATTTCTTGAAAGGAGATAATA
>JAZNAB010000144.1:0-2120 GCA_045586285.1 Candidatus Flemingiibacterium sp.
AACATTATGACCGAATATGAAAAAAACTTTTCGGAAAAAGGCTTCAAGATAAACCGTGCGGAAGCCTGGTGCAACAGTAACGAGATCATAGGCTGAGCTTCTTAACTCTCAAACCTTAGTATATTAACTACTTTATCGTTATAAGACAACAGTAAATTTTAAAATCAACATATTAAGGTACAATACTATAAGTTTGAGAATTTTTTAGATGTCTGGCTGGAAAGGATTGGGCATATTTATGAAAAAAGCAACCTTCCAAAATACTAAAGTACTATGTACATTTATACTTACAGTCTGCATATTGCTCTCACAAGGCGCTTGCGGATTTATCAGTTTTAATACGGGTAAAGATACTGTTCCAAAAGAAACCGAGATAAATAAGGATACGGATAAGTCAAAGGATAAAGATACAACTCCCGATGCGGAAGTCACAAAAAAAGACTACAATGCCATTGCAAGAAAACGACTTGAAGCGCTGACAGATATCGACTTCAATTCATCTGCTATAATTATTGCAACACACGATAGCAGTACAGTCTGCCCTGTAGTAGATAATGAATCCCCAACAATCGCAGCGAGATCTGACTGTCAACTTGCAGTAGAGGAAAAATTAGGAACAAAAATAATTACCAATGTATCAGACGGAGCAGCTCTGTTAGAAGAAGCTCGTGCGGCTTATAATTCTGATATGTATTTTGCCGACCTTATTGCTATTCCGGCATATATGCTTGGTAGTTTTTACTCCGAGGGGATTTTAGCCAATATGTATAGTCTTCCATACGTAGACTATGATGCTCCGTACTATAACAGCGAGTTTATTTCCAATGCTTTGGCGGGCAGCGCCCTTCCTGCCGTATCCGGAGCCGCAAACTTCAACCCCGACTACTTGAACTGTATATACTTTAACCGTGAAATTTTAGAAACACTCAGCACTGAAAACATCTATAAAACTGTTGCCTCGGGTGAATTTACCATTGATAAATTCAGAGAGCTTACTTTAGCTGCAAAATCGGCAAAAATATCAGGACACGCTTCTTTTTTCTCCATAAGTAATTATATTGACGTCAGCGCGTCTGCACAAGGATTGATTTATACCACATTATCAACACAAGAAAAAGCTCCCGAAATCAACTATATGGATAACAGCTATAAGCAAGTTTTTGAAAATTTTGTCGGCGTAATGCGCAATCTGATATACAAGGATAAAAGTTTTTATAACAAAAATTCAGAGTCTGCACGACAAACCTTTGAAAAAGGAACTTTACTGTTTATAAATGATACTCTTGATTATATGAAAGAAATAAGCAACCACGAAATAGAGTGGGGCATACTTCCTATGCCTAAGTATAATCTGTCACAAAGCGAGTATATTTCTCCGTTGACTGATGATACGCCAATATTTTGTGTATTAGGAAATACACCAAGCTATTCTACATCAGGAATCGTGTTGGAAGCTCTTAATATAACAGCATATGAATACACAGAACTGATATATAAAGAAGAAGCAGCAAATTACTATCTACGTGACAGCGGCTCAATAAATATGCTTGACATAATAATTGACGGGGAAAAATTTGATTTCTCACACTTATATGCGTCCGGAATAAACGGTCTTGAAAATGCTACCTATGGAGCAGTATCAAGTGCGGTAATAAATAACAGTTCAATTTCTTACCTTTACAGAGCAAGAAAAAGTGCCGCAAACAGAGCCATTACTTCTAAAATAAAAATTTACACCTAAAAGCGCTCATAATCTATTGACTTTGAGAATTTTGTGTATTATAATAATGTGTATTGCATAAGATCTATAACACTTATAAAAATGATTACTTTATTAGGAGATTACCTATGAAATTATATGTTTGTGAAGATTATGAATCT
This sequence comes from Candidatus Flemingiibacterium sp., assembly GCA_045586285.1. Classification (GTDB taxonomy): domain Bacteria; phylum Bacillota; class Clostridia; order Oscillospirales; family CAG-272; genus Flemingiibacterium. The sequence goes on from JAZNAB010000144.1 coordinate 1,882, forward strand.
ATGTCCGATAAAGCAGCTCAGGTTGTTGCAAGTGTTTTAACCCTTAAGCCTGACTGTGTAATCGGTCTTGCTACTGGTTCTACACCTGTTGGAATGTATAAAAAACTTGGCGAAAAGAACAAGGCGGGTGAAATCGACTTTTCCAAAGTAAAAACCTATAACCTTGATGAATATTATCCAATCAAGCCCAGCGACCCGCAAAGCTACCGTTACTTTATGGATAAGAATCTTTTTGATAA
>JAZNAB010000145.1:0-6454 GCA_045586285.1 Candidatus Flemingiibacterium sp.
AATCTTGTGGTATAGTATATTAGTATAGGTATACGTTTAAAAGAAATTTTTATGCCAATAAAACATTTGTGTTATATATAGCTATAATACTTACTAAAACCAATTAAGCAACCTCGAAATGTTTTTTGACTATACACAATGTTTTGTGATGATGCTCATCAGTAATCAAATAGAAAGGAAGACTTGCAAAACAAGTTGCGGTTGTAGATATGGTGGATAAGCAACAACCGGTCACTCTTGACCGTATAAGCGATTACGACAGCAAAAAAATCAAAGAGCTTGTGATAAATAATCTACGTAAACTAGGTGTTCCCCATATATTTGACGGCAAAAGGGTGGTCATAAAACCAAATCTTGTTATGAAGGCAAGTCCTGAAGCCGCCGCTACAACACACCCAGCAGTCCTTGAAGGAGTTATAGAGGCAATATCCGACAAAGCTGCAAAAATAACCGTTGCAGAAAGTCCGGGCGGCCTTTATACAAAAGAAACTCTGAAAGCAATTTATCGAACCTGCGGGATTGAAGCGGTATGCGAAAAGCATAATATTGAACTTAACTATGATACCTCTCACCTTAAGCTTCAAGCACCAAAGGGTAAAACGTCAAAAAACTTTGATATAATTACTCCTATTGCAGATGCCGAGATTATAATAAACCTTGCAAAGTTAAAAAGCCATTCATTGACCGGCTATAGCGGAGCGGTTAAAAATTACTTCGGCACAATTCCGGGAGTTACAAAGTTTGAAATGCATTCAAGGTTTCCGGATTACAAGGATTTTTCATCAATGCTTGTAGACCTTTGTGAAATGCTTCTTTCCCGTGTGCCCACATTTAACATACTTGATGGCATAGTGGCAATGGAAGGAAACGGGCCAACGGGCGGAAATCCAAGAAAACTTGACTGTATGATAATGAGCTGCAACCCATTTTCTGCGGATATATTGGCAACACATATTATTAAAACGGAAAATGTTTTGATGCTCAAAGAGGGCATAGCACGTGAGCTATGTGAAGCAGATATCGATAGTCTTAACATTATATCCGATGAAGAGCCGGACAACTTTGTTGTCAATGATTTCAAAAAGCCGGATACATCTAGTAAAGGTGGAAGTTTTCTACTTAAAAAGCTTCCAAATATGTTTGGCGGGAAGCTTAATAAATGGCTTCAGCCAAGGCCAAGAGTAAACAACAGCAAATGCGTTGGGTGCGGGGAATGTAAAAGAAGCTGTCCTAAGTCCACAATTAAAATGAAGCAAACATCAAAAGGCAAAAAAGCGGTTATTCTAGACGACAACTGCATAAAATGCTATTGCTGTCAAGAGCTTTGTCCCTTTAAGGCAATCAGAATTAAGAAAAATCCAATTATCAAGCTAATCGGCGGCTAACAAATAACCGATTAAAAAATCGGAGGTTAAAGTGACAACAGAAATTATATATAGCGCACCGGCGAAAATTAATTTGTTTCTTAATGTTGTCGGCAAACGTCCCGACGGCTATCACGATATTGAAAGCGTTATGCAAACAGTATCGCTTTTCGACATACTTACAATTACAAAAGAATTTGAAGAAAACAGCAAAAAAATTATCATAACCTGCGATAACAGTGCTGTCCCCTGCAATGAAAAAAATCTTTGCTATAAGGCTGCGGTTCTTTTCTTTGAAGCTGCTGGAATTAACTCATATAATATCAAAATTCATATAGAAAAGCATATACCAATGGCTGCGGGACTTGGCGGTGGAAGCTCTGATGCTGCGGCGGTAATCACTGCTCTTGATAAACTTTACAATACAAATCTCCCCATTGAAATGCTTTTTGAAATCGGAGCAAAAATCGGAGCAGACGTTCCTTTTTGTATTGAGGGCGGAATAAAGGCAGCCAAGGGAATTGGAAATATTTTTTCAAAATGCACTCCAATACCTGAATGTCATATTTTAGTCGCCTGTGAGGGAGAGGGCGTATCAACGCCTTGGGCATATTCGGAGCTTGATAAAGTTTTTAATTATTATGAAAATAATACTTTGTATAATGATTATTTAGATATTCTTTCACTCGGAGGACTTGACAAAATCGCAAAGTCGATGTACAATATCTTTGAGGCGGTTATTTTAAACGAGAGAAAAACTGTCCTGAAAATTAAAACCATAATGGAAGAATACGGTGCACTAAAAGCTATGTTAAGTGGCAGCGGCCCTTCCGTTTTCGGCATATACAAGGATATAGAAAAAGCAAAAAAGGCAAGTGAAGCTCTCAAAGCCTGTGGGATCGCATCACAACTATGTAAGCCCTATTACCCTGCAAACAGATAATTGCACAGGTGAGAAATAAAAATAATATTTAAAAAATGAAGATTGGAGAAAATCAATGAAATTATCAAAAAAAGTTATTGCATTGCTCCTAGTGGCATTGTTCGGCGCACAGCTTGTTGCTTGTGGCGGTAACGGCGGGTCCTCTAAAGACACAGAAAACAACAGTTCAACAGATTTCGATTATAGTGCAGGACTTGATGAAAACGGATTCTTTGAAAATATTAAGGCATCTGACATAGTAACTCTTCCGGAGTACAAAGGCCTTACAATTGAAAAAGATCTTATTGTAGCTTCTGAAGAAAAATTACAGGAACAGCTTGACGGAGTTTGCAGCGAAGCCGGTTCTTTTGAGAAGATTCTTGACCGTGAAGTTACTGACGGCGACACATTGAATATTGACTACGTTGGAAAGATTGACGGAGTTGAGTTCGAAGGCGGAAACACCGAAGGACAAGGTACAGACGTTACAATTGGTGTTACAAAATACATCGAAGGTTTCTTGGTTCAGCTTATCGGACATAAGCCTGCAGAAACATTTGATATTAACGTAACCTTCCCCGAAGACTACGGCAAAGAAGAGCTTAACGGCAAAGATGCAGTATTTACAATCACTATTAACTATATCAAAGGCGATTACATTTTAACCGAAGAAATTGCTAAGGGATATGGTTTTGAAACAATAGATGCACTCAAAGATGATATAAGAGAATGGCTTGTTAATTCCGCAAGATTCTATTTCTTCACAGATTTAATTAAAAAAGCAACCTGCGAAAACATTCCGGAAGCCGTTCTTGATTTTATGATTGATTATGATATTGCAAATCTTGAATACAATGCTTCTATGTATGGTATGACTGTTGAAGATTTTCTTGCAGCACAGAAATATGAGTCCAAGGATAAATACATTGAATCTAAAATGGAAACATACAAAACAGATGCTATTCTTTACTTGGCAGCTCAGGCAATCGCTGAAGCAGAAGAAGTTTTTGTATCCGATAAAGAAGTTGAAGAGAGCGAATACAATCAGTATGTTGAAGAATTCGGACTTCCTTATATCAAGCAGTTTATTCTTTTCCAGGAAAAGCTTCCTGACTTAATTGTTGACCTCGGCGTAAAGGCTGAATAAAAATCCCAAAAAAGGGTTGTTGCAAATCAAACATTGCAACAACCCTTTTTGTTATGTTATTTTATTTTTTAACAGAATCTCTTATTTCACGAAGCAATGCCGACTGCTCTTTAACATTATTATAAAATTCTTCAATAGCAGCCGCTTTCTTGTCTTCGATAGCTTTAAGTTCAGCAACTTTTGCATCATCTTCAGCCTTCTTCTTTGCCGCAGCTTCTTCAGCAGCCGCAATAGCCTTGGCGTTGAAACGTCTTTCCATAGACTTGATAACACGAACCATAATAAAAATACATAAAGCAATTATAAAGAAATCGATTATGCTCTGTATCCAAAGTCCGTAACTGATTGCTATTTCCGCAACTTCTTCAGTTGTTTCGGTTGCCGCCACGCCTTCTCTTAAAACATATTTCCATTCGTTAATGCTTGCACCGCTTGTAAAATATGTAAGCACGGGAGTAATTATGTTCTTTACAAGACCGTTTACAATAGCATTGAATGCCGTACCCATTACAACCGCAACAGCAAGATCAAGCACGTTTCCTTTTGTTATAAAATTCTTGAAATCTGTAAAAAAGCTCACTTTTTCACTTTTGAGTTTTTGTTTTGCTTCATTTATTTTTCCCATAATTTTTCTCCATTCTGCCGCTTTTGCGACCAATTTATTAATTACATTATAGCAGTTATTTCTTCAATTGTCAACAATAAAAACCAATTTCCCCAAAGCTCTTTCGATATGCAAAAAACATAAAAAACCAAATTTGCGATAAAAACCGGTTTGTTATGTTTTACATATTTTTATACTCCTGTTATAAATTTGTTTACAAATGAAAAAATGAGAAAAATATTGCAAATTACCATTTTTTGATTTATAATATATTATAATGGGGTAGAATGGTATTTATTCTAAATGCCGCCTCAAAAATTTTTTTGGTTTTATTACCGATAACAATTTATAACACACTTTTTCGGAGGCAAATATATGGAGAAAAAAACGCAAAACTTCGTACCGAATGTAATCTCGGCAGAGGAGCTTGTTGCTCTTGCAAAAAACGAAGTTTCTCCCGCAAAAGAGCAAATCAAGGCTCTTTTTGACGAAGGAACTTTTGCACAAATCGGCACTTATGCTCATAAAGTTGCCGCTGAGCTTGGCAGTGAAGAAGCAGAGCTTGAGGGCGTAATCTGCGGATACGGAGCAATTAACGGCCGTCTTGTGTTCTCGTTTGTACAGGATTTTTCAAGAATGAAAGGCGCTGTAGGAGAGGCTCACGCAAAGAAAATCTGCAGTCTTTACGAGCTCGCAATAAAAAACGGAGCACCTGTAATTGCAGTTTTCAATAGTGCCGGAGCAAAGCTTACCGAAGGCGTCGAAGCACTTGCAGGATACGGAAAAATTATGAAGAAGGTATCCGCAGCCTCGGGAGTTATTCCGCAAATCGCAATTATCTCCGGAATATGCGGTGGTGCGGCAGCAACTATAGCTTGTATGTTCGACATACTTGTAGGCGTTCAGGACGGCGGAAGTCTTTATGTAAACCCGCCATTTATAACTAACGAATTTGAAGGCGGCAAAGAACTCGGAAGCATTGCCTCAGCCGCAGCAAACGGACTTGTAAATGTTTGTGTTAATACAAGCGCCGAAGCACTTTCTTACACAAGAATGCTTCTCTCTTACATTCCTCAAAACAATAATGACGGAACTGCTTATTCATCAACCACCGACGAGATCAACCGTCTGACACCCGCAGTTTCTTCTGTAATTGCAAAAAGCGGCTATTCAATGACTGACGTTATCGGAGCTATCTCTGATGACGCCAACCTTCTTGAGCTTAGTAAAGATTATGCAAAGTCTATGATTACGGGGTTTATCACACTTAACGGTATGGTAATCGGTGTAGTTGCAAATCAGCCAAGTATCAACGGCGGAAAGCTTACATCTGATGCTGCTCTTAAAGCGGCAAGATTTATAAACTTCTGCGATGCATTTAAAATCCCGATTCTTACATTAGTTGACACAGAAGGTTATGAAGCTACAGCCGAGGCTGAAAAGTCCGGATACGCTACAGCTCTTGCTAAACTCGCAAGTGCATATGCAACAGCTGAATGTGCAATGGTAACTGTAGTTCTCGGCAAAGCATACGGTACAGCATTTACACTTATGGGTTCAAAATCTATTGGCGCAGATATCGCCCTTGCTTCTGAAACTGCAAAAATAAGCGCAATGCCTACAAGCAGTGCGGTAGCATTCCTTTGGAATGATAAGATTGAAGATAACAGTAAGCGCAGTGAGGTTGAAGCAGAGTGGGATAAAGTTATGGCGTCCCCCGTCATCGCCGCAAAGGCAGGCGAAATTGACGATATCATATCTCTCGATGAGCTCCGTCAACGCACAGCTGCAGCATTTGAAATGCTTGGCGCTAAGAATATGCTTACAGTACCAAAGCGCCACAACAACCTTCCTTTGTAATGTAAAGGAGTGTACAAATGAAAATAATAACATCGCTTTTCTTGACCGATACCGCTGTCAGCGGCATTGAAAGTGTAATGAATAGCACTTTATCTTTAAATGAGCGCTTGGCTCTCGGTCTTGAAGTTACTCTTCTGGGACTTGGAACTGTTTTTTCAGTATTAATTATTCTTTGGGCTGTTCTTTCGGTTTTCCGCTTAGTGTTCTATAAACCCGGCGAGTCGAAAAAATCTACCAATCCAATCAAAGCTGACGCCGTGGCAGTGCCCGTTGTTTCCGAAGCTCCAAAAAATAATGACGAAGAACTTGTAGCCGTAATAACGGCGGCAATTTCAGTTATGATTGATAAACCGCAAACATCATTCAGAGTTGTGTCCTTCAAGCGCACAGCTTCCAAATAAATGTAAGGAGAAATAATTATGAGAAAATTTAGTGTAACCGTAAATGGTAATGTATACGAAGTTCAAGTTGAAGAAATTAGTGCAGGTACAACTGCAGCTGCTCCAATGCCGGCACCTGCACCTGCTACCGCTCCTGTAGCTGCTGCTCCTGCTGCA
>JAZNAB010000146.1:0-2594 GCA_045586285.1 Candidatus Flemingiibacterium sp.
TTGGTCTTAAAATGTCGGTTTTATATGTATCACTACATCTTGAACAACATTGACCGATATAACCTTCTTCCGTACACGTTGGCTCGACTCTTTTAGCTTGATAATCGTGTCCAAGAGCATTTACGAAAGTGTCATTGTATCCCGTTCCACATCTTGAACAAGTATGAGTAGTATAGCCTTTATCTACACAAGTCGGTTCGGTTATTTCTGCTTCATAATCGTGTCCTAATGCCGGGATTCCCTCGTTGTACTTATAACTACATACCGAGCAAGTTTTATATCTTAAACCACCTTCCGTACAAGTAGGAGATTTTGTAGTTCTCCAAACACCGTAAGTATGCCCGGTTGCATCTACGTAATTCTCAACGTAACTATGGCTACATCTACTACATTTCTGAGTAGTATAACCACGTGCTGTACAAGTAGGCTTCGTTACCGTAGCAACGTAATTATGACCAACAGCGCTTACAACACCGTCTGTATAAGTGTCATCACATTCGCTACAAACATAAGTTGAATAGCCCTCAGCCGTACAACTTGGAGCAGTATCGGTTTTTACATAACTATGTCCCTTAGGTGCTATGCTTTGAGTTTCATAAGCCGAACAACCTATACAATCTCGCCTTTTCTCTCCTGCTTCCGTACAAGTAGGTTCTTTTATCGTAGTCCAACCACCATAATCGTGACCGTTTGCAGAAACAATATCGTCATTATACGTTGCTCCACAACGAGAACACTTATAGATTGAATAACCCTCTGCCGTGCAAGTTGATTCTACCTTTTGGATTACAACGTAGTTATGCCCAAGAGCAGCAATAATATCTGCATTGTAGGTGTTACCACAGTTATCGCATTTATAAGTCGAATAACCATTGCTTGTACACGTAGGCGCAGTTGTGCTTGTCTTTACGTAATAGTGGTCGATTGAGAACGTATATGTAGAAGAACGTCCTGCATCGTTAGTTAAAACAAAAGTATGATTACCTTCTGTTTTAATCCAAGTTCCGTTCACATAACTGTTTCCGTCTAACTTGCCCGAAGCCGTACTATCCGTCCAAATTACACACACTTGCGTTCCACTACTTGACCTTACAATTTGTGCAACGGGAGCAGCAATACTTAACGTAACGCTATAAGTTGCCGACGTATTCCCGTAACCGTCAACCGCATAAAACGAATATGTCCCGTTAGGGCTTGTTTTAGAAATAGTTGTCGATGTTCCCGATGCTTGTGTATAAGAGCTTGAGCCTGCATTTTGATAATACAAGACAGTTCCACCAATATTATCGGAAGCCGTTACCGTAAAACTATCACTTATCGTTCCACCAAATTGACCTTTTGAAATTGAAAGTGTCGGTGCTACGTTGTCTAATGAAATCGTATATGTTGCAGATTGATTATTTACGTTATCTACACAGTAAAACGAATATGTTCCGTTCGTTGTCATTTGCGTTCCATTTGAGTAAGTTGTATAACTACTCGAACCGGGAGCTTTGACGTAAACCGTTTTAAGTCCCGAAGCCGCATCTGAACCAACGAACTTTATGTAGCTTGCCGTAGATTTTGCACCCGAACTTACCGCAGAAGTTCCACTATATAACACGCCAACGGGCTTTGTTGTATCCAAATAAATTGATTTTACACTTGATACATTTCCTGCCTTATCTACCGCCCTAAACTGATAAGTTCCGTTCGTAGCAGTAGCCGCTATTGTTGAGCCTGAATAGGTTGACCAACTTGACGAACCCGGTGTCATATATTGCATATAACTTACACCGTTAGAATCGGTTGCTGTGTAATAAAATGCTCCGTTAGTATAGCTTGATGTTAGCGTTGTTCCCGAAGAGTTTTTGATTACTCCCGTCGGTGCAGTTGTGTCAACAACAATACTGCTTGCAAACGTATAACTCCAAGTAGTTGTTACACCTCTTTGAGTTCTTGTCCATACGTAATTTATGGATATTGTATAACTTCCGTCTGAAAGCGAAAAACTTGCACTTGTACCACTACCCGTATATACGGCAGTACCACTACTGTTTTTTACCGTGATACTTTTCATAGTCAAGGTTGTTGATATATTGATTTTTGAAAAGTTCAATACCGAACCGATGGGCAAATCAGATACAGTTCCGTTATTAGAATCGCCATATAGATACACAACAAATTCGCTATTTGACGTTGCACTAATTTTCGGAGCGTAATTATATGAAGTTCCGCTAACACTCGGCTGATTGATGCCGTTCAATATAGCAGAGTAATTATATTGCAACCTATATTTATTCGTTGTTGCAGCATAAGCCTTTGTAGTGCCAAGTCCGAAGAACATTCCAAAACTCAAACAAAGTGCAAATAGCACGGAAAATATAATCAACTTGCTTGACTTATTTGTTTTTGTTTTCATTTAATTCCTCCTTATTTTCTTTTTTGCTCATCAAAGAGCGTTTGAGCGTATTCGCCCGATACAATTCTTACGTTAGACCTCAATTCCGTTGAGCCAATGAAGAACGCTTGTCCCGTTACTGCGGAAATAATCATTCTTTGTTCATCATCATTAAAACTATCTCCTGTCTTATAAACATCAAGGACGTCTTTCA
>JAZNAB010000147.1:0-12005 GCA_045586285.1 Candidatus Flemingiibacterium sp.
AATCTCTGCGGCACGAACAGCCTGAGCTACCAGCATATATAAACCGCCTTCTGCTGCAATTCCCCGAGCCTCAGCTTCCAAAATCATTGGCGTTTTCAGCGGATTGTAAACTGCATCAATGACACCGCAAAGTTTCGGAAATTCTGACAATTCCACAGCCTTTTTGAAAATGTTCGGGTACATTCCCATGGGAGTTGTGTTTATAATAATTTCGGTATCGCCATGATTTTTATACAGCTCTTCATAGGCTATCGCACCGTCTTTACAGCTTCTGGATACGGTTATAATTTTTCGTGCACCAAGCGCTTTTGCTACCGATGTTGCTGTTTTGGAAGTACCTCCTGTACCTAAAATAGCCACTTTTTTGTCTTTTACTGAAATATGAGCGTGAGCTAAAAGAGATGTCATTCCATAAAAATCCGTGTTGTATCCGTATAGTTTGCCTTCACGATTAACAATGGTATTTACAGCACCGATAGATTTTGCGCTTTCATCTGTAAAAAACAGATGAGGGATAACAAGCTCCTTATAGGGGATTGTAACATTGATAGCACAAAAATCACGTTTTTCCATAAAGCTGTGCAGCTCATCTTTTGGAATTTCTTTAATTTCATATTCATAGTCTGCGAGAGCATTATGTATTTCCTTTGAAAAGCTGTGCTTCAGATGCTCTCCGATACAACCGTATTTCATATTTATTGTTTCCTTTATTTTGTTGTAAGGTAATCTGTGCCAAAGCGCTGGGTGAGCATATCTGCTATGACGATAGCAAGTGCGGCATCTACAACACTTTTTACTCGGTGAATAATAGCAGGATCGTGTCTGCCCTCAATTTTCAGAGTGCTGTTTTCTCCTGTCTGAAGATTTACGCTCTCTTGTTCCTTAAAAATAGACGGTGTTGGTTTTACCGCACAACGTAAGATGAGAGGCATACCGTTTGTGATTCCGCCGTTAATACCGCCGTTATGGTTGGTTTTAGTGACAATCTGACCGTTTTTGATTTCAAAGGAATCATTAGCTTCGCTTCCGTACATATTTGCAAGTTCAAATCCATCTCCAAACTCAACGCCCTTAATGCCTCCGATGGAAAACAGCATATGCGAAATCATACTTTCCATACTATCGAACCACGGCTCACCTAAACCTGCATCAATGCCGGTGATTACGCTTTCAAGAACGCCCCCTACGCTGTCACCCATTTCTTTTGCACTCAAGATTTCTGCCTTCATTTGTTCTTCCGCTTTTTCGTTCAAAACAGGGAAGTCTTTATTTTCAAGTAATTCCAAATCAACTTCGTAATTTTCAAAGCTACGGTCAAAGATCCCGTGAAGCTTTTTTATATGTGTACCGATTTTAATATTCTTAGATGCTAAAGCCGAGCTGAGAATTGCACCTGCAGCTACAAGTGCCGCTGTGATTCTTCCCGAAAAGTGACCGCCGCCACGGTAGTCTTGATATCCGTGGTATTTACATTCAGCCGTGTAGTCAGCGTGGCTTGGGCGGGGGATATACTTAATTGAATCGTAATTTTTACTTATGGTGTTTTCATTTTCGATCAATATGGTCAAGGGAGTACCTGTTGTATATGTGCCAAAAACACCGCTGACAATTCGATAATTATCCTTTTCTACTCTTGTTGTGGATATTTTTCCGCTAGGGCGGCGCTTGGCAAGTTTTTTTTCTATATAATCAGTATCAATTTTTATTCCCGGAGAAAGTCCGTCAATAACTGCACCGATGGCTTCTCCGTGACTTTCTCCGAATAATGTAACCGTAACAGAAGAACCGAATGTGTTTTTCATATGTGCATTATCCTTTCTTTTACTAATTCTTTGAAGGCATCTACTGTCAGCTTTTGTATTTCAAACGCTCCTATCTCATTGACGGTAATTGTATCTACATAACCGCCGCTGCATTTCTTGTCGTGAACTACAAAAGAAAGAGCACTATCCAAATTATAGTTGTGTTCTGTGGGGAGTAAAAGCTTCTTAAGTACCGGAATAAGTCTGTGTCTTACCGTATCCGAGCACATCGGCAACATTCCGAGAGCTATACATTCACCGTGGTATAAGCCTTTCATCTCTGTTTCCGCTTCGATTCCGTGGCCCAGTGTATGACCAAAATTGAGAATCTTTCGAAGTCCGGATTCCTTTTCGTCTTGCTCTACGACGGCTTTTTTTATCATCAGGGAGCGAACAATAATATCTTCAATATTATTCTCGGTTATATCTTCCTTTTCAAACATTTCAAAAAGCTCTTTATCAGAGGTTAACGCCATTTTTACGGACTCAGCAAGACCTGCCGCAATAAGTCTTGCAGACAGGGTTGACAGCGTATTTGTATCAATAAGAACACCCTTTGGCTGATAAAATGCACCGATAATGTTTTTCGTTCCGCCGAGGTTTACGGCACATTTGCCGCCAATAGAAGAATCCACCTGTGCGAGAACTGTAGTGGGAATTTGATAAAAATCAATGCCACGCATATAAGAGGAAGCCGCAAAGCCCCCAAGATCGCCTACAACACCGCCGCCGACAGATACAAGGGCATCTTTTCTTGTCATATCAAAATTCATCATTTCGGTGAGAAGTGCTTCAAATGTAGCTATGCTTTTTGATCCTTCACCTTCCGGAACTGTAAATATACGACCGCATTTACAACAGCCGAGTACCTTTTCGGCATATACTTTCGGTACACCAGAATCGGTCAGAATCAAAACTTTTCTCTTTAAATTAAAATATTTATTTACTTGATCGAGCAGTCCTTGTCCTACGGTAATGTCATAGCTTCGATCTCCGAGATTTACAGTAATCGTTCTCATGCTCATACCTCTTTTTTGAATGTACCTGCGATTTTTAACTTATCACAAAAGCTTTGGAGATCCTGAAGCATTTGATTTCCGCCCTTAGCTGCAATATCTCCTTCAAGCTCTGCGTAAAAATAATACTGCCACATAAGCTCTTTCATATTTCTGCTTCGGAGCGATAACATATTAAATCCGTGTTTACCGATAATGTCAATAGCTTTTGCAAGAGCGCCTGCCTCATTGCGCACGGTGAACATCAATATTGTATGTACACCTTTTTCGTTTTTTGAATAAGAGTTTTTTGCTCTTGAAAATACTGCAAATCTTGTTGTATTATTGCGACTTGCATTGATGTTTTTCTCAAGCACACAAAGCCCGAATATTTCTGCAGCATCAGCACTTGCAATGGCGGCTATTGATTTATCGCCTTTTTCTGCTACGTATTTTGCCGCAAGGGCGGTGTTGGTATATTCACGGGATATAAAGCCTTTGTCTTCGATATAAGTTGCACATTGACCGAGGGCTTGTGGGTGACTTATAACCTCTTTAATGTCGGAAAGAGTTGCTTCGGGAACGGCAAGTAAATCTTGAGTTACGGCAAGTTCAGTCATATTATTTACATATAAAGAACCGGAGAACATTAAGTCAGTAACTTGTCCGACTTCACCGTTATAGCTGTTTTCTGTAGGCAGAACTGCCACATCACATTCTCCGATTTGCACAGCACTATAAGCGGCGGCAAAATCGGGGTAGGCGATTTTTTCTGCATAAGGAAACATCTTACAGGTTGCTATATGAGCAAATGCGCCTTCTGTACCGCTGTATGCAACCCTCATACCGTTCATCAGTCTTTCCTGATATGCACGGGAAAGCGCCATATTTTCTTCAAGGAATCTTACGTAATATTCCCGTATTGTTTTATCTTCGATTTTTTCAGCGTTTCTGCGAATGACTTCCGCCTCACGCTCGGCATCTCTGATTTTCAAGCCGTGTTCCTTTTTATAAGCACATACTGCTTGTGATGCTTTCATTCGGATACAAAACAACTCTGCCATTTTTGCATCGGTTTCATTTATGACTTTTCGTGCTTCTTCCAGTGAATTCATTGTATTTTCTCCTTACTTATTTAAAGTATCTGCTATTTCGTAAATCAGAGATTCTGTCTTTTCCCAGCCAAGACACGGGTCGGTAATGGACTGACCGTAAACAGCTCCGGTTGTTTTCTGTGCGCCGTCTACAAGGTAACTTTCAATCATAATTCCTTTTACCATATTTTTAATGTCATAATTCTGACGGCGGCTATATAGAATATCTCTTGTGATACGAATCTGTTCAAGATATTGTTTGCCCGAATTTGCGTGGTTTGTATCAACAATTACAGATGGATTGGCAAGGCCGGCTTTTTCATAAAGGTCAATAAGAGTACGTAGATTTTCATAATGGTAATTTGAAACGGATTTGCCCGTTGCGTCTTGATAACCTCTCAAGATAGCGTGAGCATATGGATTTCCCATACTTTCAACTTCCCAGCCTCTGTAAATAAAGGTGTGACTGTGCTGAGCTGCTGTAATGGCGTTCATCATAACAGAAAGCTCTCCGCTTGTAGGGTTTTTCATACCTACGGGAATATCCAGTCCGGATGCGGTTAAACGGTGCTGTTGATTTTCTACTGAACGTGCTCCGACAGCTACATATGAGAGTAAGTCTGAAAGATAACGGTGATTGTCAGGATAGAGCATTTCGTCTGCACAGCTGAAGCCGTAATCACGAAGCGCCGAAAGATGAAGCTCACGAATAGCAACGATTCCGGTAAGCATATCCGGTTTTTCTGTGGGATTTGGCTGATGGAGCATACCCTTGTACCCGTCGCCAGTAGTTCTTGGCTTGTTGGTATAGATGCGTGGAATAATGAGGATACTGTCTTCAACTTTATCCTGTACGGTACGGAGTCTGCCGATATATTCGAGTACAGATTCCTTGTGGTCTGCGGAACAAGGACCGATAATTAAAAGAAGTTTATTTGACTTGCCTTGAAATATTTTCTTTATTTCTTCATCTCTGTCAGCTTTGATTTTTTTCATTTTTACACTGACCGGATACTGTTCCTTTATATTCTGTGGAATCGGAAGCTTGTGATGAAAATTCATATTCATAACTATATACCTCTCTTTATGATTACAGCTTATTTTTAAAATAAAATAAGTCCTCACAGATTTGATATGTATCAAAAATCTATGCGGACTTTTCTTTGTATTCCTTTTTACTTAAGCTACCATCAAGCCGACGGCAACAAAGCCATCGAGTCAATGTCTTTCAGCAAAGGCAGAAAAACCGCATTGATGGCTATAATAAAATCGTGTATTTATTGTATTTCGATTAAAAACCATTATACGATTCTCCTTTCCCTCGTTACTATCTTATAGTATACTCCTGTTTTTTTTGTTTGTCAAGGGCTTTTTAGAAAAAATATGCAACTTTATTAAAATTCTTTCTTTGGATACCGGTGCGCTTAGTTACTTGTTAGGTTTTATTTTTCATTTCTAACTAATAAAAATTTCCGCAGAATATTCACCGCTGTCATAAGTTGCTGGGGTGTCGTTGATTATTATGTTATGGCCAAGTTCTGCCGCAATACGTGCCGGTATACGAAATCCCGCTCCATCAGCCTTTCCGTCACGTTCATTCAAACAGTTCCCGTCAATAGGGAAAATAAATTTAAGTTTACTTATATGTAGCTCCTTTTAAAATGTTTTTTGTTTAAGGAATGTGTAAACTTTAATAAACAAATAGTTTAGTTAAAATGCTTTGAAAATGTATATTATTCCGTTTTTCTGGCATTTATATCAGTTTGTATCGAATTTTTCAAAATGCTTTTTAATTGCCTCAAAGGATTGGTCGCTGATGTCGTGTTCGATTCTGCAAGCATCTTCAGATGCTGTTTTGGAATCTACTCCGAGAGCCAAAAGCATATGTGTTAAAATTGTGTGGCGCTCATATATTTTATTTGCAATATCAAGGCCAAGCTCCGTCAAAGTTAATGTGCCGTCTGGTGCCATATTGATATATTTACCGTTTTTTAAAAGGCTCATAGCTCTGCTGACACTTGGTTTTGAGTATCCAAGATATTCGCAAACGTCAATAGAGTGAACGTTTTTGCCGCTTTTCGACAATACATATATTGCCTCAAGATACATCTCTCCAGACTCTTGCAAACGCATACACACCTCCGAACAATTATTTAAATATATAATATCATAAGTTTGTGAATAAGTCAAGTTTATAAAAAAAGAGATCAAAAGAAAACGTTTATTCTTTTTATTTTCCCAGAAAATATTGTAAAAAAACTATTGACAAATCAAAAAAAGAGGTTTATAATATATTACGGTTAGCATATGCTAACTTGTTTGAGAACAAATGGAGAAACTTGAAGAAAAGTTACTTTTTAAGTAAACTTCAGTAAAGGAAAGATTATTTATGAGAACATTGAAAGATGCGCCAATCGGATCTTGTATAAAAGTTGTAAAACTTCACGGAGAGGGCGCAATTAAAAGGCGAATAATGGATATGGGTATAACCAAGGGAATAACCATAAAAGTTAGAAAGACAGCGCCTCTCGGTGACCCTATTGAAGTGACTGTAAGAGGTTATGAGCTTTCCCTCAGAAAAGAAGATGCAGAGATGATTGAGGTGGAGCAATGAGTATAAGAATTGCACTGGCAGGTAATCCAAACAGCGGTAAAACCACGCTTTTCAATGCGCTTACCGGCTCAAATCAGTTCGTTGGAAACTGGCCAGGGGTTACCGTTGAAAAAAAAGAGGGTAAATATAAAGGCAAAGAAGGGGTAATTATAACCGATTTGCCGGGTATATACTCAATGTCACCGTACACACTTGAAGAAGTTGTAGCAAGAAATTATCTAGTAAACGAGCGTCCTGATGCTATTTTAAATATTGTTGACGGAACTAATATTGAAAGAAATTTGTATCTTACAACTCAGTTAACTGAGCTTGGTATACCCGTTGTTATTGCAATCAATATGATGGATATAGTAAAGAAGAACGGCGATACAATAAATATTGAGGGATTGTCAAAAGCTCTTGGTTGTAAAATCGTTGAAATATCAGCTCTTAAGCTTACAGGCATAGAGGAAGCTGCCGAAGCGGCAATTGAAGCGGCAAAAAACGGCAAAATTACACCAACTCATAGCTTTTCAGGAGCAGTTGAACACGCAATTGCTCATATAGAAGAAGCTTGTATTCACGATATGGCCCCCGAAAAACAGCGTTGGTATGCCATAAAGATTTTCGAGCGAGATGAGAAAGTACTTGATGAACTTGGTATCTCCCACGAGGTTCGTGCACATATAGAAAAGGATATTGCAAGTGCTGAAAGTGAGCTTGACGACGATGCAGACAGTATTATAACAAATGAGCGCTATAACTATATAGCTGATGTTTTAAAAGGGTGTTACAAAAAGAAAAATCCAGACGGTCTGACAACTTCGGATAAAATTGACAGGGTACTTACTAATAAGTTCCTTGCATTGCCGATTTTTGCACTTATAATGTTCCTTGTATATTATATATCAATAACTACCGTAGGTGCTTGGGTTACTGATTTTACAAATGACGGCCTTTTCGGTGAGGGGTGGCATCTTTTTGGAATCGGAACTGATGAATATAATTTGGCAATGGAGGATTTTGCAGAGGTTAACCTGTTCTCTGGTGAATTAAACGATATGCTTGTTGAAGCTGAAGGCGCAGGTCTTACGGTAGCTGCTGACATTTTGAATGCAAAGGCGGAAGGCTTTGAGGCTTTTGACGAAAGCTTTAATACATATGCTCCAAAGCTTATAGAGGCAGGATATGATGTTACTACTTTATACGATGGGATTATGGAAACTGCTCCCAAAGCTTCGGATTATGGCATTTGGATATCAGGAATACCTGTAATTGTAAATGATTTTCTAAATAGTGTAAACTGTGCTCCGTGGCTTACTTCGCTTATTGTTGACGGTATTATCGGTGGAGTTGGCTCTGTACTCGGATTTGTACCGCAGATGTTTGTTTTGTTTATTTTCCTTGCCTTTCTTGAGGCATCGGGATATATGTCCAGAATTGCGTTTGTAATGGACAGACTTTTCAGAAAATTCGGACTTTCGGGCAAATCCTTTATTCCTATGTTAATCGGTACGGGCTGCGGCGTTCCGGGTATTATGGCATCAAGAACTATTGAAAATGTCCGTGACCGAAGAATGACGGTTATAACCACCACTTTTATGCCTTGCGGCGCAAAGCTTCCGGTAATTGCACTTATAGCTTCCGCATTGTTTGGCGGTGCGTGGTGGGTTGCTCCCAGTGCATACTTCCTTGGCGTTTTTTCTATAGTAATTTCGGGCATAATTCTAAAGAAAACCAAGCTTTTTGAGGGCGAGGCTTCTCCCTTTGTGTTGGAGCTTCCCGCGTATCATATGCCTACAGTTACAAATGTGTTGCGCTCTATGTGGGAGAGAGGATGGTCGTTTATCAAGAAAGCGGGTACTGTAATACTTCTTTCTTCTGTAATTATTTGGGCGGGTTCAATGTTTGGCTTTGTCGACGGGAAGTTTGTTTTTTCATCGGAAATACCTTTGGAAAACAGTATTCTTGGAGTTATCGGCGGTGCGGTTGCATTTGTCTTTTCTCCCTTGGGGTTTGGAAATATAAAAGCAACAATTGCAACTCTTATGGGCCTTATTGCAAAAGAAGAGATTGTGGGTGTTTTCGGCGTACTTGATTTTGAGGGTATGACAAAGATAAGTGCATATTCATTTTTGTGTTTTAATCTTCTTTGCGCTCCTTGCTTTGCGGCTATGGGTGCTATCCGTCGTGAAATGAACAGCGCAAAATGGACTGCTTTTGCAATCGGATATCAATGTGTATTTGCCTATTGCGTATCACTTATTATTTTCCAAATCGGAAGTTCAGTTGTCGGAAATATGAATATCGTCGGATTTATTGCGGCGGTTCTTGTGATTCTCTTTGCACTTTATATGCTTCTTCGCCCATCAAAAAATATGCGATAAAAGCTGAAAGGGGAAGATAAATGCTTGAATTTATAATTTCTAATATATCGACAATTATAATTTTTTCAATTATAATTGTACTTTGTATACTAACTGTTATATATCTTTACAAAAAGAAAAAAAGCGGTAAAGGCTGCTGCGGAGATTGCGGTGATTGCTGTGGATGCGGTGAAGATAAAAATAAATAAAAAATCCCTCCGAATTTACATAATTCGGAGGTGTTTTTTGTTTCAAAAAGTTTTGATAAAAAAGGGGAGAGCTTTTGTAAAGCTCTCCCCAACATAAACGGACTAATATTAATACATACCGCCCATTCCGCCGCCCATACCGCCTGCGGGCATTGGAGGCTCGGGTTCTTTGATGTCTGCAACAACTGCTTCTGTGGTAAGAACAGTTGCGGCAACACTTGCTGCATTCTGAAGAGCAGAACGAGTAACTTTAGTCGGGTCAACAATTCCGACTTCCATCATATCAACATATTTTTCGTTATAAGCGTCAAAGCCGTAGCCCTTCTTGCCGCTGGTAAGAATCTTATCAACGATAATAGAACCTTCAAAGCCTGCATTTTCAGCAATCTGACGAACAGGTGCTTCGAGAGATTTAAGAACAATTTTAACGCCTGTCTTTTCGTCGCCGTCAACGGTGTCAAGGAGAGTTGCAACTTCATCAATTACATTGAGGTAAGCTGTTCCGCCGCCTGCAACGATACCTTCTTCAACTGCAGCCTTTGTTGCGTTCAGAGCATCTTCGATGCGGAGCTTCTTTTCCTTCATTTCGGTTTCAGTAGCTGCACCAACTTTGATAACTGCTACGCCGCCTGCAAGCTTTGCAAGTCTTTCCTGAAGTTTTTCACGGTCAAAATCAGATGTGGTTACTTCGATAGCAGACTTAATCTGGTTAACTCTTGCCTTGATTTCGTCAGAGTTGCCTGCGCCGCCTACAATAATTGTATTTTCTTTGTTAACTTTAATCTGTCTTGCACGGCCAAGTTGTTCAATTGTAGTATCCTTGAGTTCAAGACCGAGCTCATCTGAGATTACTTCACCGCCTGTAAGAGTTGCAATATCCTTGAGCATTTCTTTTCTTCTGTCACCAAAGCCGGGAGCTTTAACAGCTACACAAACAAAAGTACCACGGAGCTTGTTTAATACGAGAGTTGTAAGTGCTTCACCCTCAACATCTTCAGCAATAATAAGGAGTTTCTTTCCTGACTGAACAATTTTTTCAAGAAGAGGAAGAATCTCCTGAATATTGCTAATTTTCTTTTCGGTGATAAGAATGAGAGCATCATCAATAACAGCTTCCATCTTATCTGTATCGGTTGCCATATAGGGAGAGAGGTAACCACGGTCAAACTGCATTCCTTCAACAACCTCACAGTATGTCTCTGCAGATTTGGATTCTTCAACGGTGATGACTCCGTCAGAAGAAACCTTTTCCATAGCATCGGCAATAAGATTACCAATAACTTCATCACCTGCGGAAATTGTTCCTACTCTTGCAATATCTGCGGTTCCGTTAACCTTTTTTGAGTTTGCAACAAGTGCAGATACAGCCTTGTCAACAGCTTTTTGGATACCCTTACGGATCACGATTGGGTTAGCTCCTGCGGTAACATTTTTCATACCTTCAGTAATAAAAGCTTGTGCAAGAAGGGTAGCAGTTGTTGTTCCGTCACCTGCTGCATCGTTAGTCTTTGTAGCAACTTCACGAACAAGCTGAGCACCCATATTTTCAGCAGCTTCTTCAAGCTCAATTTCCTTTGCGATTGTTACACCGTCGTTGGTGATAAGGGGTGCGCCGAATTTTTTGTCGAGAACCACGTTTCTTCCCTTAGGGCCAAGGGTAATTTTAACAGTATTGGCAAGTTTATCAACACCAGCTAAAAGTGCATTTCTTGCTTCAATTCCATAAATAATATTCTTTGCCATAATAAATTCACTTTCCTTTCAATATAATACAGATTATTCAACTACTGCAAGAATGTCACTCTGGCGTACAATAATGTATTCAACGCCGTCGCACTTAACTTCAGTACCTGAATATTTGCTTGTAATAACTTTCTGGCCAACCTCAACGGTCATTTTTACTTCTTTGCCGTCAACAAGTCCGCCGGGGCCGACAGCAACAACTTCTGCAACCTGCGGTTTTTCCTTTGCAGCACCTGCAAGAATGATGCCACTCTTTGTGGTTTCCTCTGCCTCTGTCATTTTTACTACAACACGGTCGCAAAGCGGTTTGATTGTCATAACTATATCCTCCTTATAATTTGAGCTGTCATATTGACAAGCTATTATTGTTAAAAGGTTTTTAGCACTCTCGTGCGTTGAGTGCTAACCTACGTTTACTATTGTACACCCCCATCAAAAAAAAATCAATAGCTTTTTCTATAGTTTACAGTTAATTCACAACTTGTTTTCAGAAAAAATTATTCTGTTTATAAACTGTAAATGTATTATTGTTTTCATAGGATTTATGTGTTCTTAATCAAAGGTGGGGGGCGTAATATAGTAAAGAGGTGAAAACTGATGATAGAAAATTTTTTGAGGTTTATTAATACATATATTATCGGTACAGGGTTACCGTTAATGTTATTTTTCTTTGGAATAATTGCTTTTTTTGGGCTGAAGCTATATAAATTATCTATAAAAAAGGTATGCTCTCAAAAAAAGTTTGAGAACAAGTTTGAATCATCTGAAGGTGAGAGGGTATCGCCTGTCAGCGCATTGCTTGTTGCCCTTGCAGGTACACTTGGCGTTGGGAATATTGCCGGAGTTGCATCTGCTATTTATATAGGCGGGTCAGGTGCGGTGTTCTGGATGCTTCTCAGCGCACTTGCGGCTATGCCGATAAAATATGCGGAAATTGTGTTAGCTGTCCGCCACAGACTGACTGACAAAACCGGCAGGGTACATGGGGGAGCATTTTATTATATAAATGACCTTGGTATAAGAGGAGCGAAGTTTTTGTCAATGGCGTTTGGGGGACTTTGCCTTATGAGTTCTCTGTTTATGGGGTGCGCTCTTCAGTCAAATGCCGTTGCTGCTTGTGCATCTGCAAGTTTTAATCTTCGTGGGTGGATTGTGGGAGTAATTCTTGCTTTTTTTACACTAATATGTGCAATGGGCGGACTT
>JAZNAB010000148.1:0-8047 GCA_045586285.1 Candidatus Flemingiibacterium sp.
AAGCATAACTTG
The DNA here is from genome assembly GCA_045586285.1 of Candidatus Flemingiibacterium sp. Classification (GTDB taxonomy): domain Bacteria; phylum Bacillota; class Clostridia; order Oscillospirales; family CAG-272; genus Flemingiibacterium. The sequence continues at coordinate 13 of JAZNAB010000148.1, forward strand.
ATTTAAGACACTTCCAAGGACATATCTGTATCCCGGAAGATTTGAAGCGGCTTCAACCGCTTCTGAAATTGCACAACCAAGACTACCATTAGTACCGGGGAATTCAGCGTTGATTTTTCTGCCCACCTCAGTTTCCATAGAGGGAGAAGGGGTAACCGACGCTCCGTATGTACGCATTACTTCTCGGCGGAACGGCTTTTGTTCATAAGATACTCTAACCATATAAACCTTGCAGTCAAGTCCAAAATAGGAACAAGCCATTGAAAGCGCTGTACCCCATTGACCTGCGCCCGTTTCGGTAGTTACGCCTTTTAAGCCTTGTTTTTTAGCGTAATACGCCTGTGCAATTGCAGAATTTAGTTTATGGCTTCCGCTTGTGTTATTACCTTCGAATTTATAGTAAATCTTAGCAGGTGTTCCAAGCTGCTTTTCAAGAAAATACGCTCTTGTAAGTGGAGCCGGACGGTACATTTTATAGAAATCCAAAATTTCATCCGGAATTTCAAAATAAGGAGTGGTATCGTCAAGTTCTTGTTCAATTAAGTCATCGCAGAATACAGGAGAAAGCTCTTCCTTTGTCATTGGAAGCATTGTTTTTGGATTTAGAAGCGAAGAGGGCTTTTTCTTCATATCAGCACGAAGATTATACCATTTCTTTGGAAGTTCGTTCTCCTCGAGATATATTTTGTAAGGGATTTTTTCGTTGTTCATAGTGCACGTTCCTTTCATAAATTCAGGGGATAAAATAAAAAACTCCTATCCCCACATAATATGCCGGGACAAGAGCAAAATTTTAAACTCCTGCGGTGCCACCCTGCTTGATGTAATTTGAAATGTTACATCCACTTTTGATGTACTTCCGATTTTGTCGGGTATACAAAAGACTAAGTTACGTTTAGCCACACGTCGCACATACTAAGCTAAAAAGCTTTTCCGATTGCCCTCGAATGTCCATTCACAAATCGTTTTTGTACCGTTTCACACCATAGTTTTTGCTTTTTGCAAAATCTTTAACGGCTCTCTGAAACAAAAATCCGATAAGCTACTTACTCATTCTCATCAGTTTAATTTATTATATCACTAAAAGCTGTTTTTGTCAATAGTGATAAAACATTTTTTTAAATATGAAGTATCACATACATTTTTTGAAAAATACGGTTAAGAATATTAGTATAAATTTTTTACTTGACGGGGAATGGTATGAAAAAAATTTTTGTAATTTTGGTTACTTTAGCCCTGACAGTTACAGGCTGCCAGAAAACATCAGAACTAACTACAGGTGAGGGATATACTTATAACGACTATTTAAAAACAATGCCAACAAACTGGAATCCCCATACCTACGAAACTTCAAATGATGCTTATCCTTCTGAATTGTTGAGAATGGGCTTATATAAGCTATATTTTAACGATGAAGTTTATTATATTTCAGGGAAAGAACCGTATGAAAGCTACGTAATAGCTCCCGAAATGGCGTCTGCACTTCCTGTTGATGTTACAGAAGAAATCAAGGCAGAGTATCCCGAATTTAATATACCAAGCTCTGCAAATAAAGGTTTTGCATATAAAATCTCTTTAAACAGAGATGCGGTCTGGGAAAACGGAGTAGTTATAAATGCTGACACTTATATATATTCAATGAAGCGGCTGCTATCTCCGGAGCTTTTAAATTATCGGGCTGCCGATTATTATTCCGGAAGCCTGAGAATAGCAGGGGCAAGAGAGTATGCTACGTCGAAAAATATTGAATCTGCAGATTTCTCAAAAGTTGGATTATTAAAAACGGGAGAATATGAAATAACTATTGTTCTTGAAAAAAGTATGGATATTTTCTCTTTAGCTTATAATCTGACTGAAAATTTTATTGTATATGAAGATTTATATGAAAAATGTCTTAAAAAAGAAGGCAACACTTGGTTTTCAACCTACAATACAAGCACGGATACTACAATGTCATACGGGCCTTACAGATTGGCATTTTATCAAAAAGATAAGGCTATGAGTTTTGAGAAAAATCCTAATTTTTACGGATATTCTGACGGTAAGCATATGTTTTGTATGCCAGAAACAAATGAAGTTTTTGATATGTATATGACAACCAGAATAAATACACAGGTTGTTGGTGAATCTGCAGGGGCTAAAATGATGTTCTTGCGAGGAGAGCTTTCAAGATATACTCTTGCTGCTGAGGATTATGATGAATATAGAAAAAGCACTTTTGCCTATGAAACCCCCGGGGAAACCGTATTTTTTTTAATATTGAATAAAAACAGAGAAGTTATAGAAAAACGTGAAGCTGCATCAGATTTTGATAAAAGTAAATATGATCTTCAAATGTTACTTTTAAAAGATTTTAGAAAAGCTCTTGCTGTGACTTATGATAAGGAACTTTTTGCGAAAACCTTATCACCGGCAAGATCGGCAGGTTTTGGACTTATTGGAAACTCCTATATTTATTCTCCAGAGGACTTACTTTTTTATCGTGAAACAGATGAAGCAAAAAGGGTTCTTTGCAATTTTTATGGTGTAGACGTGAGCGAATTTGCAAGTCTTGACGATGCACTAATGTCTATAAGCGGATATTTGCCGACAAAAGCAAAGGAATTGTTTAATAGCGCCTTTAATGAGGCTCTGAGGCTTGGATATATTACAGACACAGATAATAACGGTATCTCTGACCAAACGGTGACTATTGAATACTGTATGTCGTCTGACAGCGATTTTATGACAAAAACAATAGATTATCTTAATAAAAAAGCGGCTGAAATAACTATAGGCACTCCATTTGAAAATAAAATCAGCTTTAAAAAGTCAGCTCCGTACGGAAATGATTGGGTAAGTAAAATTAAATCGGGTATTTCCGATGTGGTTTTGGCAGGGTGGAGTGGCTCACGGCTTGATCCGTTTTCACTTACAGATTTATATGTAAATCCTATCTATCAATATGATGCGGCTTGGTTTGATTCCAAAAGCACAGAGCTTACAATAAATATTTATGATGAAGATATCACAATGTCCCTTTATAATTGGTCAGAAGCTCTCAGCGGAAATACGGTTTATATTAACGATAAACAGTATAATTTCGGAGCAGGAACAACAGATACTGAAATTAGGCTTAAAATACTAGCTTCAATAGAAGGGACAGTTCTTGAAACCTATAACTATATTCCAATGCTGGAAGATGCTTCTGTTGAGCTTTTATCAAAAAAAGTATATTATGCATCAAATAATTATAACGAAATAATAGGTTGGGGTGGCTTTGCTTATTTACTCTATAATTATAACGATAGTCAATGGGCAGACTACGTTAGCGGTCAAAACGGTACTATTAAGTATTAAACACAGTTAATTCAAAAGTTAAGGAAATATAAATGTTTAGATATATTGTAAAAAGACTGATTTTGATGATTATAACTCTTGTTGCTATAACTTCTATATGCTTTGTACTGATACGAATGTTACCTGCAGCAGAACTTGCACCGGGAGATATTCATACTGAGGTTGTCTTGGCAAGGCGTAAAGCTCAGGGTTATGATAAGCCTTATATAGTGCAGCTGTTTATATTTTTCCGAGATGTAATTACAAAAGGAGATTTCGGAGTCAGCGATAAGCTTTATGTTGGTTCTGAGGCGGTAAGTATATTTATCGAAAAGCTTCCGCCGACAATAATTCTGAATTTTTATTCTATAGCTTTTAGTATACCGCTTGGAATATTTTTTGGAATTGTTGCTGCTCTTAAAAAGAATAAGCCTACCGACCATATTATTTCAACGGCAACAATTATATCAATATCAATACCGTCATTTGTATATGCTTTTTTAATACAGTATGTTTTTTCATATAAGCTTGGGATTTTGCCGTTTTTAATGAAATCGGGTACTGATTACTTTAAACCCAAAATGTTTATCAGTATGCTTCCGCCGGTATTTGCACTTTCTTTTGGTGTAATTGCAAGTTTTACAAGAACCGCAAGGGCAGAGCTTGGAGATGTTTTAGCAAAAGATTATATGCTGCTTGCAAGGGCAAAGGGGATGACAAGGGCAACTGCTACTGTAAAACACGGGCTTAGAAATTGTCTGACAGTTTTACTTCCAAAGGTGATTGGAGAAGTTGTGGGGATTTTTGGTGGCTCATTTATTATAGAGAGAATATTTGGGGTAGCTGGTATCGGAAGCTTATATATTAATTCAATTAACGGCAGAGATTATCCGATATTTATTCTTTTGACGATATTTTATACAGCGGTGGGGTTAATTACAGGTATTATAGTTGATATTTGTTATTCACTGGTTGACCCGAGAATTAGAATCGGAGAAAGAAAATAAATTTTTCCCGATAATGAAAGGAAATTTAAATTGGATATAGAGAATATACAAAAGGAATATTTTGAAAAAGCTGCTCCGCCGGAAAAAAAGAAAGATGAAAAAAGCATTTCAAGAGGATTTCTTACAGAAGCATTTTTTCGTTTTTCTAAAAACAAAGCCTCTCTGATTGCAGCTATAATAATACTGTTACTTGTTATTTTTGCAATATTTTCACCAATTGTCTCAAAATATTCGGTTTATGAAAAGGACAGTATTTATGCGGGTTTTCCGCCGTATATTCCATCACTTAGTAAAATTGGTTTTTCTCTGTTTAACGGTGGTGTAGTATACGAAAGCAAGAGTGCCGAAACGCTTGAAGAACTATATTTAAAAGGTGAAGAAACAGGAATGTCACCTGTGATAAAAATAATTGAGCGTTACCGTGAATTTGTTAAATACAGAGGAGAAAATATAGAAAGCTATACCTATAAGCTTTTGGTAAATAAGTATTATGAGGTTGGAGTTATATATAAAATAGTATCTCTTGAGGAATTTGATGAGATAATTGATTATCAGAATAAGACAGGCATACAAATAATTTATCCATACGTAAAAAAGAGCGATTTAAACGGAACTAAAAGCGACGGCGGAATATGGTATCAAGTCAGCGACAACCGAGGTACTCCGATCTATGATAATGAGGGAAATGTCAAGAGGGCTTATTCAACCGATAAAGCCTCAGAAGGCAGAGAATATAACAGCATCAGAGTTTCAGGAGATAATGGGCAATATATTTACAGCATAAAAAAATCAGGTGCACTTGAGTGTCGTATTTGCTATTATAATTATATGATATTTCAAAAAGGGTTTGAGCCGACATATATATTAGGCACAAATTCACTTGGACAGGATTTATTTTGTGCAATAGGCGTCGGAGCACGTTTCTCTCTTTTGTTTTCGGTTATAGTATCGATAATTAATTTAATTGTGGGTATTATTTACGGTGCTTTAGAAGGGTATTACGGTGGCAAAATTGATCTTGTTTTAGATAGAATAGCTGATATTTTGTCCTCTGTTCCATTTATAGTTGTAGCAACGTTGTTTTCACTTCATTTAGCGGATAAGGTCGGTATTGTCGGCTCAATTTTGTTTGCATTTGTTTTGACGGGGTGGATACCGACAGCAGCATTAACAAGAGGGCAGTTTTACAGATACCGAGGCAGAGAATTTGTTCTTGCCGCAAAAACAGTAGGGGCATCAGACAGAAGAATTATGTTTAAGCATATTTTATTAAATGCGTCCGGTGTATTAATAACAAGTGCTGCACTTGTTATACCTGCTGTAATAAGCTCTGAAACTGTACTTCAATATCTAGGCATCATAAACTTATCCGATCTTTTCGGTACAAGCCTTGGAACTTTAATGGCACAAGGTCAAAACTCTATGACAAGCGCACCGCATACAATGCTTTTCCCAACGATTTATTTTTCACTTTTACTGGTATCATTCAATCTGTTCGGAAACGGTCTTCGTGACGCCTTTAATCCTGAATCAAAAGGAAATTAGTATTTATAATAAAATGGAGTTTAATATGAATACAAGCAGTATACTTTCGGTAAAAAATCTTACCATAAGCTTTTATACAGACGATAAGGAAATAAGGGCTTTAAGAGGGATAAGCTTTGATCTGGCTCAAGGGCAAACACTTGCAATAGTTGGAGAATCCGGATCGGGAAAATCCGTAAGTGCAAAAGCTATAATGGGCATACTTTCAAAAAACGCCGCAATTGAAGAAGGTTCGATAATTTTTGATGGAAAAAATTTGTTGACTTTAAGCGAAAGGGAACTTTGTAAAATCAGAGGAGATAAAATTGCTATGATTTTTCAGGACCCTATGTCTTTTTTAAATCCGCTGATTAAGGTTGGCAAACAAATAGCTGAGGTAAAACTGCTGAGAGGATATAATAAAAAACAGGCTAAAATTGAAGCACTCAAGCTTATGGAAGAGGTTGGAATTCCCGATGCCGAAAGAAGATATAATCAATATCCGTTTGAATTTTCTGGCGGTATGCGGCAGAGAATAGTCATTGCGATTGCTCTTGCGGCGGAGCCCGATATTCTGATTTGTGACGAGCCAACTACAGCGCTTGACGTTACAATTCAAGCGCAAATACTTGAACTTATAGAAAAGCTAAAAAAGGAACACGGATTATCGGTAATTTTTATTACTCACGACCTTGGAGTTGTAGCTAAAATTGCTGACCGGGTTGCTGTTATGTATGCAGGAAAAATTGTTGAAATCGGAAGCGTTGAGGATATTTTCTATAATTCAGCACACCCGTATACCTGGGCTCTTTTGTCAAGCTTACCGTCACTTGACAGTACGGGTACTCTTGACTCAATTCCGGGTACACCGCCGGATATGTCAAAGCAAATTAAGGGGGATGCATTTGCAGAACGAAACAAATATGCAATGAAAATAGATTATATTAAAGAGCCGCCAATGATTAAAATTTCAGAAACTCACAGTGCTGCTACTTGGTTACTTCACAAAAATGCCCCCCAAGTTACCCCGCCTGATGCAGTCCTTAAATTAAGGCAATCCGGGACAGCATTATGAAACTATATTTAAAATAAAAACGGGAAACCTTCAAAAATAGAAAGTTTCTCGTTTTTTATAATAAATACTATTCGGTTATTGCAGTTAAACTAAGACTTGTTACAATGTCGTTATCAACAATTACTGTTGCATTTGCTCCGTTTAAGCTGTAGGTTCTAATACCAAATTTTTCTTCAAATTTGTCGCCGAATACGTTTGTGAGCTCAGTTACATCAGCACCTATTGTAAGGCCGCCATTTATTGAAATCTCATCGCTTTGAAGTGCAAATTCGTGTATGTATTCACCGCCGTTAGCTGTTGGAGATACTGAAATGCTGAAAAATTCATAGGTATATACTTTATCCATACCCTCGTGAATACAACTTGCAGCTTCCATATAGTCAATAGGTTCACCGAGTTTTGTTATAAGATCGCCGACAAGTGCACCGATTTCTACTGTAATTTCGTTTGAAAGGGTAACAGTATATGTCGAAGCTTTATTATCATCACCATTTCCGGTATTTGTTTCTGGAGCATCAGTATCTTTGTTTTCTGTATCATTGTTTTTTGTGTCCGTGGTGTCAACGGTCGATGATGTATCTTTGTTGTCTGTGTCATCATTGTTTACAGCGGGTGAATTACAGGATATCAGAGTAAAAACTAAAGCCAAACTTAAAGCCAATAAAAATATTCTTTTCATTTTTTATCCTTTCATTTATTTCGCAACCTGTGGGTATGCGGATTTATTATATTTATAATAGTAATCAAGTGTGAATTCTGCAAGCTGACTGTCAGTTAAAAGAAATACCTCAAGTTTGTGAGGGCTTGGCTGCGGACAAGTGTCAAAATGATACCACTTACCGTCAAGCTTGACAAGGTTCCAATAATGAGGCCTGTTTATATCATTTCGTTTAATTTCAATATTGTATATTCCTGCTCTAGTCAGCATAGCACTGGATACTGCATAATAGGTGTAGCAATTACCGTAATACTTTGTCAGCCCCGAGTATGCGGCTTTATTGTAATATCCCATAAGGTGACTTGTAGTAGTGGAATATTTTATGTATTGGCGGCACCATTCGTAGATCGCCCTTGCTTTTTCTCTTTCGGTCATTTTTGCATTAATAAGTTC